>DASRDP010000008.1 GCA_035652535.1 Chloroflexota bacterium | reverse complement strand
GAGCGCCTGCCGCAGGTCAGCGAGCAAGCCGACGTCTGCCCGACGTGCCGAGGGTCCGGGTACATCTGCTTCGACGTCCCGCGCGACCATCCGGACTTTGGACGCGCGGTTCCGTGCGCCTGCCGTTCCGAGTCCCTGGCTCAGCAGCGTCGGGCGCGGCTCGAACGCCTGTCCAACCTCGGGCCGCTCACGCGTCTTTCGTTCGACACGCTCATTGCCGACGGCCGCAACCCCGAGACGACGGAGCACCGGAGCCGCTTCCGGTCCGCCGTGGAGGCGGCGAAGAGCTTCGCGATTGAGCCCGATGGATGGCTCATCCTCGTAGGCCCGCCGGGCTGCGGCAAGACGCATCTTGCCGCAGCGGTCGCCAATGCGCGCATCGCCGCCGGAGAGCCCGCCCTGTTTGTCGTGGTGCCGGACCTGCTCGATCACTTGCGAGCCGCGTTCAGTCCGACGAGCGACGTGTCATACGACGAACTCTTCGAGAATGTGCGCTCGGCGCCGCTGCTCGTCCTCGACGACCTCGGCACCCAGAGCAGCACGCCCTGGGCCATGGAGAAGCTCTATCAGCTCTTCAACTTTCGCTACAACAACCGTCTCCCCACGGTCGTCACGACGAACCACCCGCTGGAGGACGTCGACGAGCGGCTCCGCGTGCGCCTGACGGATCCGGACTTCGTTCGCATCTGCTATCTGCAGCCGCCCCAGTCGGCCGTGTTCCAACGCCTTGCCGGCACGATCGACCTACTTCGCCATATGACCTTCTCGACGTTCTCCCCCGAGGGCCGAGGGCTGCCGCCCGCGCAGGCGTCGTCGCTCCGCTCCGCCCACGAGGCGGCGCACCTCTTCGCGCGGGATCCGGACGGGTGGCTCGTGCTCCAGGGCGGATATGGCTGCGGGAAGACGCACCTGGCGGCCGCGATCGCCAACGCGCGCATCGCCGACAACCGCCCCGCCACCTTCGTCTCCGTTCCGGACCTCCTGGACCATCTCCGCGCCACCTATGGTCCGGGCAGCACGATCAGCTACGATCAGCTCTTCGAGGAGATCCGGACCACCCAGCTCCTCGTCCTCGACGATCTGGGGACCCAGAGCGCCACCGCCTGGGCAGACGAGAAGATCTACCAGCTCTTCAATTACCGATACAACGCGCGTCTGCCAACGGTCGTCACGACGAACCTGAAGATCGAGGATCTCGAGCCGCGGGTTGGCTCGCGCCTGAGCGACCCCAATCTGCTCTTCGCGGGGCAGATCTTCGAGATCATCGCCCCCGACTATCGACGACCCGACGCGCCTCAGCGGCCGACCGCCGCGAGGCGCTTCCCCTCGCGCGACCGGCGCCGGGGCTAGGGACGCGCGCGCACGCCGTCTCGTCGTTCGCCCGACGTATCATTACGAGCGACCCCGCACTGCAGGAGACCTTCCGTGCGCATCGCCATCGATGCGCGGATCGCCGATTACACGCTCGGCGGCATCGCGCGCTATACGGTGCAGCTCGCCCGCGCGCTCGTCCAGCTCGGCTCGCCCCACCGCATGCTGACCGTCCGCAGCGCGCGGCCGCGGGTGCCGCCGCCGGAGATAGCGGCGGACGAGTCGATCGTGGTTCGAACGCCGCCGCACCACCGCGTCGAGCGCTACACGCTTCCCTGGGAGCTGGGCAGCTCCCGCCTCGACATCCTTCACTCGCCGGACGTGATCCCTCCCAAAGGTCGCGGATGGCGTAAGGTGATTACGGTCCACGACCTCGCGTTTCTGCGCATGCCGAACCTCCTGACGGCGGACAGCCGGCGCTTCTACGGCAATGTGAAGCGCGCGGTCCGTGAGGCTGACGCGGTGATCGCCGTTTCGGAGTCGACGGCTCGCGACCTGATCGAGCTGCTCGGGGCGCGGCCAGAGCGAATCACGGTCGTCTATGAGGCCGCCGACGCTAACCTTCAACCGCTCCCTGTGCCGGAGGCGGCGCGCGCCGTCCGCGAGCGCCACGGCATCGATGGCCCGTACGTCCTCTTCGTCGGCACGCTGGAGCCGCGCAAGAACCTGCCAACCCTGCTCCAGGCGTTCGCGCGGTTGCGGCGAGAGTTTCCAGTGCGCCTCGTCGTCGCCGGTGGGACGGGGTGGCTCGCCGATGATGTCTTCCGCACCGTGCAGCAGCTCGCCATCCAGGACGGCGTGCTCTTCCTCGGAGCGGTCGAACCGCTCGACCTCAGGCCACTCTACTGCTCGGCCGAGGTCCTCGTCCTCCCTTCGCTCTATGAAGGGTTCGGGCTACCGCCCCTCGAGGCGATGCAGTGCGGGACGCCCGTCGTCGTTTCGGACGCCGGGTCTCTTCCCGAGATCGTGGGCAACGCCGGTGTCCTCGTTAGCCCCGACGATCCGGACGACATCGCCCACGGCATTGGCTGGGTGCTGGGCAACCCCCAGTACCGAGCGGTTCTCGTGGAGCGCGGACTCGAGCGGGCCCGGGCCTTCTCCTGGGAGCGCGCGGCGCGTGAGACGCTCGCCGTGTACGAACGGGTCGGCGCCGCGTGAAGATCCTGTTTCTTCTCCCATCGCTCCCGGACCCGCCGGACGCTGGCGCCAAGCTCCGCAACCTCGCGTTGATTCGCGCCGCAGCGGCGCACCACGACGTCGATGTGCTCGCCTTCCACGGGCGTGACGTCGATGGCGGGGCTCGACTTCACGCGTGTCACCTGGTGCGAACGGTGCCCCTCCCCGACCCACGCGGGCCCGCTCGGCGCGCATGGGGGCTCTTGACCGACCAGGCGCCAGACCTGGCGCGGCGCCTCGAATCCGGCGCCTTCGCGACGGCGCTTCGTGAGATCCTCGAATCCTCCCGATACGACGTGGTCCAGATCGAGGGCCTCGAGATGATGCCCTACCTGCACGTGGTCCAGACCTTCGCTCCGCGCGCCGCCATCGTCTACGACGCGCACAATGCGGAGATGTGGCTGCAGCGAACGATCTTTCAGGCGGAGCTGCGCGATCCGGCCCGATGGCCTGCCGCGCTCTACGCCATGGCGCAGTGGTCAAAGCTCGGGAGCTACGAGCGAATCATGATGAACGAGACGTCTCTGGTGCTCGCGGTCTCAGAGGTCGACGCCGGCAAGCTCAAGGGCCGGCGCGTGAGTCCCGAGATCGTCCCGAACGCGGTGGACACCTCGGGCATGCCGTTCCGCGAGCCTCGTCCGGAGCCGAACGACACGCTTTTCTTCGCCGGCTCCCTCGCGTATCGGCCGAACGCGGACGCGGTGCGGTGGCTCACCCGCAGCGTCCTTCCCCTCGTGCGGGCTCGCCTCCCGCGCGTCCGCCTCCGCCTTGCCGGCCGGGGCACCGAGCGGATTCGGGGCGATGGAGTCGAACCCCTCGGATACGTGGAGGATATCGGCAGCGAATTGGCGCGGGCAGACGTCGCGGTGGTTCCGATGCGCATGGGCAGCGGTGTTCGTTTCAAGGTTCTCGAGGCCATGGCCGCCGGCGTCCCAGTCGTCTCCACGACCCTCGGGATCTCCGGAGTCTCGGCCCAACCCGGTCGCCACGTCCTCATCGCAAACCGCCCGTCTGAATTCGCCGAAGCGGTTGCGAAGGTAATCGAGGACCGGGCCCTTGCTCGATCCCTCGCGATTCAGGCGCGCCAGCTGGTCGAGAATCGCTACGACTGGGACCGCGTTACTCCCGTTTACCTCCGATTGCTCTCGAACGTGCGGCGCGGCCGCAAGCGTGCCGACGGAGTGCTCCGTCGCCGCGGGTAGGCCGCGGACCTTTTACGCTCCCGCGACCACGCTCACGAAATCGAAGCCCGGTAGGGCAACCCGCGGAATGAGCAGCTTCCCGGTCGCTGCGTCCAGCACGACGTACGCGCCATCGGCCTCGATACCATAGAGCATCGTCCCGTCGGTGCTCATCGCCAGCGCGCTGTACCGCCGGTCCGGGTTCATCAGCCGCATGACCTGTCCGATCCCCACATCCAGAACGAGGATTCCGGCCGTTGGCGGTGCGACGTACAGGGTCGATCCATCCGGTGAAAGCGCCATCGTGTGCCGAGACGGTTGGGACGAAGCCCCCTGCTGGGCTGTTTGGTTCCCTGGCATATCGATGGCGCGGACGACCTGACCCGTCTTCAGGTCCAGCTCCCGTATCCGTCCGCCGACCCGGTCGTAGGCCAGGATCCGCCCTTCGTCTGAAGGAATGACGTCGATCGAGCCGGGCTCGCTCGACGGGAACGTGACCCTCCCTGCGATCTCGAGCGACGTCAGATCGATCTTCAGGACCGCGCCCGTCGCGGTCGGCGCCCCGTTCACCGCTCCGACTGTGTAGAGGGCCGAGCGGTCTCCCGCCAAAATGGTGGTCGATGGGTCGAAAACGCCACTTATATCCGTTGGAGCCCGCATCGATGCGCGCTCTTTTAACGTCTGGACGTCGACGGCGACGAGGGACCGCGGGTCAGCCGTGGTGTCGGCCAGATACAGCACGCCAGCGATGTCGTCGGCGGCAACGGGGACGAGCTGCCCGTCGATACACCCCACCTCCGTCGATTTCAGCGTGCTCACGTCGGTCCGAAGGAGCGTCGTTTGCGCGCCGTTTCCCCTGCAGCCCGAGCGAACCGAGAACACCCGCTCCCCGTCCGGCGCCACCACCCCAGCGGCCACGCGCCCCAGATCGCGTCCGCTCCCGGTGTCGAGCAGCAGAATCCCGTCCGGACTTCGGACAAACGCCACATCGGACGTCCGACCAGCGCCGGTCTTGATGCTGGGCGCCGAGCAGTCTCGAAAGATGACCACCAGGACCATCAGCGAGATGACGAGCAGCGCTGGGGCGGACGCAAGGCGCGCGAGCCGCCGGAGCACTCCCCTGCGCTCAGGCGACTCCACCGTGGCCGCCAGCGCCCGCTCCCGAACAGCGTCGGCACCGGCGGGCGACGGAAGGCGGGACAACACGCTGTCGAATTCGGCGAAGATCGCCTCCGTCTCGCGGCACGAGGCGCAGCCGGGCAGATGCTCATTCAGGCTGGCTCGCTCGTCGTCGCTGATGTCCCCGTCGCGCCTTGCCGACAGGATCGGCGCCATTCGCTCACAGAGTGCGGACGGTGGCTTGTCCATGCGGCGCGCGGCGCGAAATTCCTGCCTGGCTGCGAAGACGAGATCTCGCACGCGACGGTGTCCCAAACCGGTCGCGACTCCCGCTACTCGGTCCCCGAGCTTTCCCCAGACCGCCAGGAGGACCGCCGCTTTTTGGTCTGGAGCAAACGGCGCGATGATGCGGAACGCTTCGTTTTCGTTGCGTCCTTGTTCGGCCCGCTGCCGCCCTCGCCGTCCTCCATCAGCCTTCCGGCTATGCCGCAACGCGAGCCTCGTCGCCTGTCGGTACAGCTGCTCCACCGCGTCGCCCAGAATCTCGCCTCTCCGCAACCCACGCCAGAGCTGGCGGAAGCTGTCCACTGCCAGCGAGTCCGCGCTGGCTTCGTCGAAAAGCAGGAAGTAGATGTATGCATACACCTGCTGGGCGTGCAGCTCGACAAGTTCCCGGTACGCGCCACCGGCTGGCGACTCCTTGGGCTCAGTCAATGGTGGCGACCGATCCCCGAAGGTCGGAAACGACGACTGATGTGGAAAAACCCTCGGTTTTCGTGGAAAACTCCATTCTCATTGTCGAAAACTTGGTCGCTTTTCCGCTTCGAATCGGGTGGCTGGAGTCGGGAAGTCGTGGGCAGCCTGTTGATGGTGGGGGCTTTCCACACGATCAGCAAGACTTAATCGCTCGATTTCCCCATCGCGCATGCCCTCCTGTCCGCTCCCGACGATGAATTTCAGGTCACTGCGCGGAAATCCCCAGCTTCCACAGCACTACGGCTACTTCGATCCTTAATCCTGGAATAGAGATGTGCATGTGTACCATATGCGAAGAGAGGACGAGGATCGTGTGCGAGCTGACGGTATGAGCGAGGTTGAAGGGGGATTTGTCGACGAGGCCCGCATCTATGTCCAAGGCGGCGACGGGGGCAACGGGATCGTGAGCTTCCGCCGAGAGAAGTTCGTTCCGCGTGGCGGGCCGGACGGGGGCGACGGCGGCCGCGGCGGGGACGTCATCATCCGCGGCGACCGTTCCCTTTCATCCCTCGGACACTTCCGCCGCAACGAGCGGTTCGCCGCGGAGCGGGGCGGCGCGGGCGGCCCCGCGAAGAAGCACGGCAAGCGTGGGGCGGACGCGGTGATTCGCGTGCCCCTTGGAACGGTGGTCTCGGACGAGAACGGCGTGCTGGCCGATGTCGTGGCTGACGGCCAATCAGTCATCGTCGCGCGCGGCGGAAAGGGCGGGCTGGGAAACGTGCATTTCGCCACGGCAACCAACCGAGCGCCCCGAATGGCGCGAAAGGGCGAGCCGGGCGAGGCGGCGTGGCTGAGCCTCGAGCTACGAACGCTGGGCGACGTGGGATTCGTGGGCGAGCCGAACGCGGGGAAGTCCAGTCTGCTGGCGGCCATGAGCGCGGCAAAGCCAGAGATCGGGGCCTATCCCTTCACGACCTTGACCCCCAACCTGGGTGTGGCGGAGGTCGACCACCTACCGATCGTCCTCGTGGACGTGCCGGGGCTCATTGCAGGCGCCATGAGGGAGTCGGGTTGGGACACCGATTCCTTCGCCACGTGAGCCGGGCGCGCGTTCTCGTGCACGTGGTCGACGCCGCGGCTCCGGACCCTGTTGGCAGCTACCGGGCCGTGCGCACGGAGATCGAACTGTTTGATAGTCAACTGCTGGCCAAGCCGCGGATCATCGCCGCGAACAAGATGGACCTCGCCGGAGCGGACGCCGGTCTGAACGCCCTGAGAGCATGTGCGGCGAGCGAGGGGGACGTCGCCATTCATGCCGTTTCCGCGGCGACGGGATTTGGGGTCGACAAGCTCCTGCGAGCCTTACACGATCTGGTAACGCGGGCGCGGGCCGAGGAGGAGGAGCCCGCCGTGCGCGTGTATCGACCTGGGGTGGACGACACGAGCTTCACTGTCGAGCGCGAAGGAGCAGCGTTCCGCGTCCGGGGTCGAGGAGCCGAGCGCGTGGTTGCGATGGCGAACATGGAGAGTGACGAGGGGATCGCGGACCTGCAGCGACAGCTCGATCGCCTGGGCATCCTGCGGGAGCTGGAGCGGGCAGGCGTGAAACCCGGCGACACCGTGCACATCGGCGATTTCGAGCTGGAGTGGACGTGAAGCGACGTCTCGGCGTGATCGGCGGGACCTTCGACCCCATTCACCTCGCGCACCTGGTCGCGGCACAGGAGGCTGCATACGCGCGCGGGCTCGACGAGGTGCTCTTCGTGCCAGCCGCGGAGCCGCCCCACAAGCGCGGCGAGCCGGTCACCGACGTGCGGCATCGCCTCGCCATGACCCGGTTGGCGATCGCGGATAACCCAAGGTTTCGTCTGTCGACCATCGAGACAGACCGCGGCGGGGTGTCCTATACCGTCGACACCCTCCGCGCGCTGGCGGCGGAGGGCGACGATCTGTGCTTCATCGTGGGAATGGACTCGCTGGCCGATCTGCCGGCGTGGCACGACCCCGCAGGGATCCTTGCGCTGGCGGAGATCGCGGCGGTATTTCGCTCTGGGTGGGAGCGCTTCGACGTGAACCAGCTTGTCGCAAAGATACCCTCCGCGGACGGGCGAATAGCGCTCGTCGAGATGCCAGCCCTCGACATTTCGTCAACGGAGATTCGCCGGCGCGTCGCCGCGAGCCGGCCAATTCGCTACTTCGTGCCCGATGCCGTGGCCGCGTACATCGATGAGCACGGCCTGTACCGCGGATAAGGTTCAGCCCTCGAAAAACGCGCCGGGGATGATCTCGCGAGGCTTTTCGATGGGTGGAGCGTAGTCGATGCGCGGCGTACCCTTGATGTCCGGGTTCCTTACGGTCATGTGAAGGATGACGAGGTTCTCGTCGCTGCCCGCCTTGAACCAGTACGGCGTCCCGGCCGGTATCGTGATGACGTCGTTGCGATCCAGCTCGGCGACCACCGCATCACCCGTTGTGTAGAAGACAGCCTTCCCGGCGAGCACCATCCAGGCTGAATCGACGCCGGGATGAGCGTGCAGGTTCGTCTCGCCGCCATCCGGCGCGATAACCTGAACGCCGATGTTGAGCATGCCCGCGCGGGCAAGCTGGTTTGAAATCTTGCCTCGAGCGACCAACGGCGGGCGCACCTTCGCCACTTGGAACGGCGCCGGTGCCTGGGTAGCGGCCATATCGACTCCTCCTGCAGGGAAGCTGCACGCCTCCATGTTCCGCGAGTCTACCGGTCGCGAGGCGTTGGGTCAAACGCCCGCTGTGCGCGGGCTATACTTGCCCGAATCCACCCGTTAGGTGATGCCCTTGGGCGCGCCCGATGCCAGCCCCAGCGCGCTGGATGGACTGAGAGTCCTGGACCTCGCCGGTCCCATGGGGGCGTACTGCGGCAAGCTTCTCGCCGATCTCGGCGCGGATGTCCTCAGGATTGAGCCGCCGACCGGCGATCCGAGCCGCCGGCTCCCGCCCTACTACCAGGACCAACCCGGCCTTGAACGAAGTCTCTTCTACTGGCATTTCAACACCAACAAGCGGGGACTGACCCTCGACATCACCAAGCCGGCGGGCCAGGACCTCTTTCTGCGCCTGATCCCAACCGCCGACGTGGTGATCGAAACCTATGCGCCAGGCTACCTGGCCTCCCTCGGACTCGGCTACGAGGACCTCGACGCGATCAATAGCGGCATCATCGTCACGTCGATCACGCCCTTCGGTCAGACCGGCCCGTACAGCCACTATCTGGGCGGCGAGTTGATCGGGCAGGCGGCCGGTGGCCTGCTGTGGATGTGCGGCTGGCCGGACCGGCGCCCGGTGATGATGGGCGGGGGACCGGCCATGCACCAGGCATCGGCGGAGGGAGCAGCCGGAGCGCTGCTCGCCCTTGAGTTCCGTGAGCTGACAGGACGCGGCCAGCAGGTGGACGTTTCGGTGCAGGCCTGCATGCCGCTCACGCTCATGGCGTCGATGCCCGAGTACCACCGGCTGGGCGTGCTGCGGCAGCCGCGCGTCGGCAACTTCCATGGCAGCGCCTTGAACGGGATGTTCGCGTGCAGCGATGGCTACGCCGATTTCCGATTCCGCGGTCGGCCGGGCCAATGGACCAACCTGGTGGAGTGGCTCGCGTCGGAGGGGATGGCCGAGGACCTGGAGGATGAGAAGTACCGCGATGCGGTTTTCCGCCGCCAGAAAGAAGTGTACGAGCACATCGACGAGGTGTTCCAGCGCTTCATCGTCCGCTATACGCGCGAGGAGGCGATGGATCTCTCCCAGCGCAAAGGGCTCGAGGTCGGGGCCGTTTACACGGCCGAAGATATCCTCGCGGATCCTCAGCTCCAAGAGCGCGGATTTTTCGTGGACGTTCCGAACGAGCATTTGGGCAGAACCTTCCGGTACCCGGGCGGGCCGTATACGCTGTCGGAGACGCCGTGGCGCTTGCGCCGCCGCGCCCCGATCCTGGGCGAGCACAATGATGAGATCTACGGGGGCGAGCTGGGCCTGACGGAGACCGAGCTTCGCGGGCTCCGCGCCGACGGGGCCATCTGAGGAGTGGGTCTCTGTCTGTGAGAAGGAGTGGGAATGGCTGAGGGCCCGCTGCCGCTGGCCGGTCTTCGCGTTGTCGATTTCAGCGTGCTGGCCGCGGGGCCGCTGACGTCGAAGCTCCTCGCCGACTACGGAGCCGAGGTCATTATCGTCGAGTCGGAGACGAGCATCGCCTCGAGCGGAGGCGGTCGGCAGGCCGGCCCGCCGGGAATGTCTCCCATCAACACGGCCTGGTTCCACAACAAATACAACCCCAACAAGATGAGTGTGACCCTCGACCTCGCGCGCCCCGAGGGGCAGGACGTGATGAGGCGACTCGTCGCGGTGAGCGACGTCTTCGTGGCAAACCGCACGCCCCAGGTTCTGAACAAGCTCGGCGTCAGCTACGACGCGCTGCGCGAGGTGAAACCGGATCTCGTCTACCTGACGATGCCGACGATGGGAGAGGGCGGAAGGCGCAGCTTCTACGGCGGAGTGAGCTGGGGCATCCAGGCCATGGCCGGGCTCAACATGATCTCGGGGTTCGCGGACCGAATGCCGACGAGCCCGTCGCCCTACTCGCATCCGGACGTGAGTTGCAACCCGCTCCACGCCGTCGTGGCGATTCTGGCCGCCCTGCGCTACCGGCGCCGGACCGGTAAGGGCCAGATGATCGAGCTAGCCCAGTACGAGTCCACCATCTGCTGGACGGGCCCAGCCTTGCTCCAGTACACGGTGAACGGGAAGCTCATGGAGCGGACGGAGAACCGCCACCCGCTTGCCGCCCCCCACGACGTGTACCGGTGCGAGGGCGACGATAAGTGGTGCGCCATCTCCGTCTTCAGCGACGACCAGTGGCGCGCCCTGTGCGAGACCATTGGGCGCGCTGATCTGGCGGAAGCGCCTGCGTTCGCGTCCCTCGGCGCGCGTCAGCAGCACGAAGCGGAGCTGCGGGATCCCATCGAAGCGTGGACGGCGCAGCGCGCGCCCGAGGATGCGACGGCACAGCTGCAGCGCGCCGGGGTGCCGGCCGCTCCGGTGAACAACTTCGAGCAGCTCCTGCGCGTCGATCCGCAGCTGAAGGAGCGCGAGCTGTGGACGGAAGTCGAGCATCCCGAGCTGGGCACGGCGCTCGTCGAGCGGTGGGGGTTCCGTCTTTCGCGGGCGCCGGCGGCGCCGCACCAGCGGGCGCCGCTGCTTGGCGAGCACACAGACTACGTGTTCCAGGAGCTCGTCGGGCTGACGGAAGACGAGGTGAACACGTACCTCGTGGAAGGCGTGTTCCGCTAGTGCGGCTCGGCCTGATCGCGGATATTCACGCGAACGCCGAGGGGCTTCGACAGGGCCTGGAGATCCTCGCGGATTGCGACGAGGTTCTCTGCGCGGGCGACGTCATGTATCAGTATCGCTTTCGTGCAGAGGTGCTCGACCTTCTGGATGAACGCGGGGTGCTGTCGATCTCCGGGAACCACGACCGCACCATTCTGACCGCGCCGGGCCACCCCCTGCGCGCGCCCAACGCGGTGCCCAGCGACGCGCTCGCGCGCCTGGCCGCCCTCCCCGACCACATCAGCACAGACCTTGGCGGCCTGCGCATCGCCATGTTCCACGGGTCGCCGTGGGACGAAGCGGCCCAATGCCACTACATCTATCCCGACGACCAGCGCGCGCTGCGGCGGGTGGCCACGGTAGAGGCGGACGTCGTCGTCCTCGGGCACACCCACATCCCCTTTCACCTGCTGGTAGGGGAGCGGCTGGTCGTGAACCCCGGCTCCGTCGGCGAGTGCCGCGACGGAACGAACACCCTGAGCTGCGCGGTCCTCGACACCGCGACGCGAGCGGTGGAGGTCAGACGCTACCCGTCGATTTAGTGGTGCCGCGCTCCCACACCACCCGCCCCTCCACGATGGTCATTCGGACGGCGCCGTCGAGTCCGTCCCACCCAGGCGATTCCAGCGCATCGGGGTCGAGAAGAACGATATCGCCCAGCGCCCCTTCGCGCAGTCGACCGAGCTTCGAGGCGGCGCCGATCGCACGCGCGGGGCCGAGCGTGTGCGCGGCCAGCGCCTGTCGCGCGGTTAGGCGCTCGTCCGGCCCGAGCGGGCGCCCGTCCGGCGTGGTCCGGGTGCGGGCAGCGGCAATGCTGCGCAGCGGGTCCGGGTCTGTGACCGGCGCGTCGGAGCCCACGGCGTATGAAATGCCCGCGCGGACGAGCGATCCGGCGCGGTGGATCCAGGGATGCTGCGCGTGCGCGAAGCGTTCGCGGTAGACGTCTCCCCGCTCACTGACGAGCGCAGGCTGGCCGACGACGGCGAGGCGTAGTTCGCGGAGGCTGGCGAGCGCCTCGTCCGGTATGACGGCGCCGTGCTCGATGCGGTCCGGGCCGCGAGTCCTCGGGCTTCGAACCGGCGCGGCCTGGAGCGCGTCGATGGCAATGGCCAGCTCCGCCTCGGTGGCGGCATGGAGCGCGACGGGCTGCCCGGCTTCCCGCGCCTCACGTACCGCGCCGCGTACGGCGTCGGGGTTGGATGATGCCTCGTCCAGCATGATCTTGATGGGGCCCGTTCGCACGGGCCCAGAGCGAATGGGCGGAACCTCGCGCCAGCGACCGGCGCCCCGAAACAGGACGAGGCGCACGCGCAGGGTTCCCTCGTCGGCAAGGCGCTGGAACAGGGCCAGCTCCTCGGGGCCGTTGGTGAAGGTCGCATCCTGCACGCATGTGATGCCGCGCGATAGGAGATACGCGCTCGCGGCGCCCACGTCTGCCTCAATGCGAGATAAACCGCGGGGCTCGCGATGGCGCCGCAGAAGCTCACCGCCGTTGTAGATGCGCCCGGTGAGCCGCCCGGCCGCGTCCCGCTCGATCCGCGCGCCGAACGCCGCGTCGAAACCGCGGGCGACGTCGTCCGCCATGCCGAGCGCTGCGAGGCCGGCGCTGTTGATGACGTCCAGGTGCAGGCTGCGGTGCTGCAGGCGCACGGGGCGTGTCGGCGCCGCGACGTCCAGGTCGGCGCGATCCGGGTGGCGTCGCTCGACCAGCCGGGCCTCGTCGTAGCCAGCCGCGCGAATCCAGGCCTCGGCAGGCTGTCTCTGGGCCGCCGCCCGAATCGCCTCGATGACGTCGGCGATGCTCCGTGCGCCACGGCAGTCGATCTGGGATCGGCGCCGAGCGAAGCTGAGGAGGTGCAGGTGTGCGTCGTGGAAGGCGGGGACAGCGAGGCTCCCGGCGGCGTCGATCGTCTGGCTATCGGGGCCGGCCAGGGAACGCGCCTGCTCGTTGGTTCCGACAAGGCGCACGAGGCGCCGATGGATCACGACGGCTTCAGCGCGCGGGATTCGCGGGTCGAGCGTGACGACCCGAGCGTTCACGAGGAGAAGGTCGGGATCGCTCAACGAATCGCGAGGTCAGTCAGCTGAGGGGAGAGGCGTGGGCTCCTTCAGCTTCATCGGCTGGCCGCAGCACTCGACGGAGCCCGCACCGGCCTTCGTGCACAGGGTCTCGGCACCGCAGCTCTCGCAGACGAATCGTTTGCCGAGCTGGTTAGCCACGATTTCCTCCCTGGCTGGCGTTCGCGGCGCCGGAGGTCGGCGCTGGGGCGCCGCGCATCTGCATCGGCTGCCCGCAGCACATCAGCGATCCCTCTCCCGCCTTGGTCACCAGCATCTCGGAGCCACACGTCCCACAGACGTATCGCTTGCCCGTCTGAGTCGGCATTCACACGTCCTCCAAAGGACTCGCAGCATTTTCACGCGCCAGCGGCCATCTCGACAAGCTGCGCCCGCACCTCCGGGCGCACGACCTTCCCCAACGAGTTGCGCGGCAGATCGTCGACGAACAGGATGCGCTCGGGCTTCTTGAAGCTGGCAAGCCGGTCGCGACAGAACTCCACCAGCTCAGCCTCGGTGGCCGACGCGCCCGGCATCAGCACCACCATCGCGGCCACGCACTCGCCCCACTCCTCGTCGGGAATGCCCACCACGGCGGCCTCGTCCACCGCGGGGTGCGAGGCCAGCACGAGCTCGACCTCCTCCGGCGCGATATTCTCGCCCCCCCGAATGATCAGGTCCGCCCTCCGGCCCGTGAGGAAGACGTAGCCGTCCTCGTCCTGCCATCCCAGATCGCCCGTCCGCAGCCAGCCGCCGTGAAGAGCGCGCTCAGTCGCCTCGGTCTGGCCGAAATACCCCCGCATGGTCCGATTCGTTCGCACGGCGACCTCCCCGACCTGGCCCCGATCCAGGGGAGCCCCATCCTCACCGACGATCTGAAGCTCGACGTCCGCCAGCGGGCGCCCGATCGACGCCAGCCGAATGAGCTTGCGCTCGATCGTCTGCGGGTCGCCCTCGATCCGGTGATCTTCCGGCGTTAGCGTTGTGACCGTCGACGTGGTCTCCGTTTGCCCGAAGGCGTTGATGAACTGGACGGTCGGGGGGAACGCGTCGATGGCGCGGCGGATAACGCTGACGGGCATCGGAGCGGCGCCGTAGGACAGCACGCTGAGCGCTGAGAGGTCGGTCTCGGGGAACGCCGGATGGTCGAGCACGTGTTTGACCATCGTGGGGACCAGAAACGCGTGGGTTACGCGCTGGCGCTGCGCCAGCCGCAGCCACTCGCCCTCGTCGAACTGTCGCATGGCGACAATGCGCCGCCCAGCGAACGCCGCCGAGAGCACGGCGCTCATCCCCGCGATGTGGTAGAGCGGCGCGGCCAGCAGGACAGAACCGCGATCGGACCCATCAGCGGGCTCGGTTGTGCCAAAGACGAAGTTCACCAGGTCTTCGTGGGCCAGCATGACCGCCTTGGCATTGGCCGTCGTCCCGCTGGTGAACATCAGCACAGCCAGATCGTCGTCGCCCACCTCCACCGGCTCGAAGAGATCGGCCGACCGGCCGAGCGACCCGAGGTGGGGCAGCCCGCTGGCGGGATGTTCGATGGTCACGACGTCGGGGCTCGCGGTCCCGCCCCCGTCGCGCTCGTGGAGCCAGCTCACGACCTCCAGGGCCGATTCGACGTATCGATCGCCCGCCAGGAGCATGCATGGGCGGGCGACCTCCAGCATGTGGGCCAGCTCCTCCCGGCGCGCGCGGTAGTTGAGGGGAACAAAGACGGCCCCGAGGCTCAGCACGCCGAAGAGCGCGCCGATCACCTCTGGCGTGTTGGTCTGAATCACCGCCACGCGGTCGCCCGGGCGAACCCCCTGACCAGCGAGCGCCCCAGCTACCCGGGCGCTTTCCGCCTGGAGCGCGTCGTACGTCATCGCGCGCTCCTCGAACCAGAGGATCTCCCGGTCGGGAAACATGCTGGCGGGGATCGTCAGCAGCTCGGCGACGTTCACGGATCGGTCGCCGGACCGCGGATCGCGGCCGCGAGGTGCGATTCCACGCGCAGCCCCTCTTCGAGCGGCAGGTCCGAGGCCACGCGAACAGCCGTGCGGATCGAAAGCGCGACGCGGCGATCGAGCTCCGCCAGGCCGCGGGCGAGCGCCCGGGTCTCCTCGGCCAGCCGGTCGTCCGGAACGACGCGCGCCACGATCCGCGAATCCAGCGCCTCGGCTGCGTCGAAGCGGCGGCCGGTCAGCAGGAGGTCCAGCGCCTTGCCAACGCCGCAGCGGCGGGGAATCGTCTGGGTGCCTCCCGCGGCGGGGATGAGCCCGAGCCTGACCTCCGGCATGGCAAAGATCGTCGAGGCGGCGGCGATCTGCAGATCGCACAGGAGCGCCATCTCGAGCCCCGACCCGAACACGTACCCGTGGAGGGACGCGATGGTCAGCGCGGGCAAATTGCCGAGAAGCGCCCACACGTCGCGCGCAAATCGAATAGCGCGGGCTGACGTCGGCGACGGCGCAGACCCGAACTCCGTGAGATCGGCGCCGGCGCAAAATGCGCGCCCGGCCCCCCGTAACGTCAGGACGCGCACGTCGTCGTCGTCCCGTACGGCTGTCAGGACCTCGTACAGCTCGTCGCGCATGCGGACATTGTAGGCATTCAACACCTCGGGCCGATTGAGGGTGACCCATGCCAGAGGGCCATCCTTCTCGTAGCGCACCGTCTGGAAGCTCACCCGGCGCTCCTGGAGCGCCCGGGCTCGCCGACGCAGTGCTCCTGAAGGAGAGCGTCCACGCCCCTCGAGCTGGGCCCGCCCCACGCGAGAAGGGCACGCGCCGGATCGCGACCGTCGGTCAGCTCCCATGGCTCTGAGATCGCCGGCAGACCCGAGATCGTCCATGGTGGGCGCTTGAAGTGGTGGCAGGGACCGGATGCGTCGTCCTGGCCAATTCGGATGAAGCCGCTACTCGCCATCGCGGCGATTCCCGCGATGGCGCGCGGGTCCATCGCCAGCGCATCGCCCCGCTGGTCCGGGGGCGAGCCGTCGCGAAGGAGCTCGCGCGCGACGTCGTACTGTGGCACGCACAGGTGACCACCCCGCCCGGTGCGGTCGCGGGCGAGAATCGCCGCGAGGGCAGCGCATGCCCCCAGGGCGCCCGAGAGGTAATCGAGGTACGGCACCGGAGCGGTGCGGGGCTCGCCGCGCGCTCCGAGCGACCAGAGCCCTGCCGCCAGTTCCATCAGGCTGCCGAGGCACGTGTAATTGCCCCATCGGCTCGCCGGCTCGAAGGCGGGCATCGAGAGCGTGATGAGCCGCGGATTGATCTCCGCGAGCGCGGCTGGCGGAAGATCGAAGTTCGGCATCACGCGAGGCGAGAAGTTCTCCACCAGGACGTCGGCCTGGGCCGCGAGGGACCGAAGGGCCGCGCGGCCGGCCGGCTGCCTGAGGTCGACGGCGAGGGAGGCCTTCCCGGCGTTGAGGTCGCCCGCCGCGCCAGGGCAGCTCCCGCCGCCCCCACCCATCCCATCTGGACGCTCGATCTTCAGCACGCGAGCGCCGAGCGCGGCCATGAGCCGCCCGGCGTAGGGACCGGCCCAGATGACCCCGAGGTCGAGGACGCGCAAGTCCGCGAGCGGCCGCGGGAGCGCCTCGGCGCCGATCGCGCGCTTCAAGCGCTTCGGCCTCGGGGTGTACTGCGCAGGTCCGCTGTGGCGCGCCTCGCGGTCAGGACCAGCATTCCCGGCGGAGTTTCCCGCCGCCTCCTGGGGGCTCAGGACCGGGACAGCGGGAATGCGCCAGAGCTGAAGGGCCGCCGCGGCCTCGCGGCGCTTCTGGCCGCGCGCCCACCCGCGCGTCGCCTCTTCCAAATCGGCGCTCGGACCCCTGACACCGAGGAACCGAGCCAGGTACTCCCGATGATCCGTCGTCGGCACGGCAATCCCAACGAACCCATCGGCGCAGGATACGATCATGGTCCGGGCCGGGCGATCCTCCGTCCCGACGTTCGTCCAGCGCGGGCACAGGGCGCGGGGCAGCTCGTCGCCGAGGCAATGGACGATGACCTCCAGCGCCGATACCTCGACCTGGCGCGCCCGCGCCGGATCCACGGGTAGGCGCAGCGCGGCAAGCGCCGCCGCGACGCCGTGGGCAGCGGTCAGGAGGGCCGGGACTCCCGCGTCGAGCCGAATCCCCGCGACGGAACACAAGCCGCCCCCTCGGCTCGATGGCGCCGGTCCCATCGGCGTGAGGGTGAGAATGGTCCGGGCGCCAGAGTCGTGGGCAGGGTCGTCGAGGCGGCCGGCTGGCGTGCCGTCGATCACGAGGAGATCGGCGTGTCCCTCGGCGGTCGTGCGCTCGCGACGCCGCGCGGACCGGTCGCAAGGAGCCACCCTCGCCCCGAGTTGGGCCAGGATCCGCACCGCCGCCGCGCCGGTCTCGCCCTGCGTCGCGTCGAGAACGCATAGCCCGCACCCCTCCAATGGTCTCATCCCCCGGCGAACCTCGGGGCTCGATGGACGAGGAACGCCGCGATCCCCTCCGCCCGGTCGCGCGTGGTCTGCAGCAGCGTCGCCAGGTCCGCTTCCACGCGCAGCCCGGCGGACAGCGGAAGGTCCGAGCCATATCGGGCCGCTTCCTTCGCGTAGGCGAGGGCGATCGGGGCCGCTGCGCGAAGCTCATCGACGAGTGCGCTCAGGCACGCCTCGAGCGCATCCGGTGCCGCGAGCCGGTTGGCCAAGCCCATCGCCACGGCCTCGCCGGCCGGAACGATCTCGCCGAGGAGCAGCATGCGCATCGCCAGAGCGGGGCCCACGAGCCGCGTCAGTCGTTGTGCGACCCCGGTCGCGGGCAAGCGGGCCCAGCGCACTTCCGGGCTGCCGACTCGTCCCAAAGCGCTCATGACGCGAAGGTCGCACGCGAGCGCGAGTGCCCAACCACCGCCAATGGCGTCGCCGTCGATCACGGCGACCGTCGGGCACGGGAGCGTACCCACGGCAGTTGTGGCTCGCGTCCACGGCGTTGCCGCGGCGTCGCAGTCCGCTGCGCACCTCGGGTGGCGCAGCCAGAAGCCCCCGGCCCCTCCTCGGATTACGAGAGCGGACAAAGGCGACGGCCGCTCCGTGATCGACCGGCAAATCTCCATCAGCTCGGCGGACGTCGATTCCACCTCGCTTCGATGGGTTGCCGGTCGGAGGGCGCGGATGAAGAGGACGTTCCGGTCCTCTTCCACGTGAATTCGGGTCACGACCGCTCCTCAGCTCGCGCGATCTCGTACCTGGAGTGTACTTCGGCACACAGCCTGGTAAGCTGTGGCCGATCGCGAACGTCCACCGCGGATGACGCGCACGGTCGTCAGCGCACGGTGCGACTGGAGGACGATTGAGGGGCGCCCTCGACGGAACCCTGGTCATCGAGCTTGCCAACTACGTCGCCGGACCGTTCGCCGGCCTGCTTCTGGCCGACCTCGGCGCGCGGGTCGTGAAGGTGGAGTCGCCCCCTGCGGGCGATCCGTACCGCGCCTGGGAATCGGGCACCTACAGCAGCGCCTTCTTCGCGCACAACCGGAACAAGGAGAGTATCGTCGTCGACCTTCGATCCGAGCGAGGTCTCGAAGTCGCCCGGCGGTTGGTGGATAAGGCCGACGTCCTCGTCGAGAATCTACGCGTGGGAGCCATGGACCGACTCGGTCTGGGCTGGGATCAGGTTCGCGTCGCGAACCCTCGGCTGATCTACTGTTCCATCACCGGGTTCGGGTCCAGCGGGCCGTACGTCGACAGGCCGGGCTACGATACGCTCGGTCAGGCGATGAGCGGACTCCTCGGCCAGCTCACGAGTCTGAGCCGCCCCGAGCCCATGGGGGTCTCGCTCTCGGACCACCTCGCCGGCCTCTACGCCGCCTACGGGATCCTCGGCGCGCTCTCCGCGCGGGAGCGGACGGGCGAGGGCCAGCGCGTCGAAACGTCGCTCCTGCAGGCATCGGCGGCCGTGGTCGGCGAGAACTTGACCCGGTACCTCGCAAGCGGCGAAGAGCTGACGCGCGAGAGCCGAGCGCGCACGGCCCAGGTCTTCGCATTCACGGACCGGGACGGAGCGCCGTTCGTGATCCATCTGTCGTCGCCGGACAAGTTCTGGACCTCACTCCTCGCGGCCATCGACCGAACGGACCTCGCGGACGACCCACGGTTCGCCGACCGCTCCGCCCGTCAGCGAAACCGGGAGGCCATCGTTGACCTGCTGACTGGCATCTTCTCGCGTGGGACACGGTCCGATTGGCTCGCTCGGCTCCAGAGTCACGACGTGCCGTGTGCGCCCATCAACTCGCTCGTGGAAGTCGTCCAGGACCCGCAGGTTCGGCACCTCGGCATCGTCCGCGAGATCGCGCGCCCCGAAACCGGCGCCATGCGCGTCATCGCCAGCGGAGCATCGCTCAGCGCCACGCCTGCCCCAATGCGCCCGGCGCCGCTGCTCGACGAGGATCGGGAGAGCATCCTCGCGGAGCTGGGCTTTCCGGCGGACTATCTTCGCGAATGATCGACGTATCTTCCACGAGCGGCGCGCCGCCGCGGCTGTGGACGCGCGGGTTCACGCTCCTGTGCATCGTCACGATCCTCTGCTACGCGAGTCATCAGCTCGTCACAGTGGTGCTGCCGCTGTTTGTGCAGCAGCTCGGTGGCTCGCCCATCATCGCGGGCCTCGTGTTCTCGTCCTTCAGCGCGACGAGCTTCGTGCTTCGGCCGCTGCTCGGCCACCTGAACGACCGGTGGAGCGTGCGCGGCACGCTATTGGGCGGGGCGGCGATCCTTGGCGGGCTGGGCGCGAGCTTCACCATTCCATCGCTATGGGTCGCATTTCTGGCGAACGCGATCCGAGGCGTGGGATGGGGCGCCTTCAGCACGTCCGCTTCGACGGCCGTCGCGCTCATCGCTCCATCCACACGGCGGGGCGAGGCGTCCGGCTATTTCAGCGTCGCCACCACCATCGCGTCGGCCATCGCCCCCGCCCTGGGGCTGACGCTGCTGAGCGGAACGGGCCAGTTCCCGCCGGTCTTCGCCCTCGCCGGTCTCGCAGGCCTCGCCGCGGCCTTCGCCATCGTCCTAATGCCAACCATAGGGACCGGCGCGTCGTCCCTGCGTGGCGCGCTGAAGCTCCCGCGCGGCCGGGTGAGCCTGGACTCCTTCGTCGATCGCCCCGTCCTCCTCGCCTCGGCGCTTCTGGTCTGCGTGACGCTCTCCTCGCCGGTCACCACGGCGTTCGTGCCGCTCCACGCACGCGCCGTGGGGGTGACGAATATCGGGCTGTACTACGTCGCCTCGGGGCTCACCGCGGTCGTGGCGCGACTCATGCTGGGGCGCACGTTAGACCGCCGGAGCCGTGGCGTGTGGATCGGCGCCGGCTACGGGGTCGCCATCGTCGCATTTGCCGTGTTCACGCAGGCGCGGACCATCGAGTACTTTCTCGTGGCCGCGGTCCTGAACGCCTTCGCCATGAGTATGACGCAGCCAACGCTGATGGCGCTGGCGATGGACCGCGCCGAGCGCGGCCGCATGGGTCGCGCCATGGCCACGTACTCGATGTTCTACCGCGTCGGCGAGGGCCTCGGAGCGCCGATCGCGGGGACCATGATCGTCGCGTTCGGGTACTCGGGGATGTATATCGCCGCGATGGGCTTCGCCGCCGTCGGGCTCGTGGTCATCGCGCTGAACTGGGGCTCCCTGGGGAGGAGAATCGACCTCGCGCCTTCCCCGGTGTAGGACCCGGCTCCAACGCCCACACAAAGCCGGGCTTGTATACTGGCCGCGGGCGGAGCGTGTGGTCCGCTCCTGACTCCTCCACGAATCGCTGCGGCCCGGTCCAGGCCCGCTCAGGAGAGTGCGCGATGGGCGTGATTGACGCAGACACCCACGTCGACGAGACCGAAGCAACCTGGGAGTTCATGGATGCCAACGATGCGGCGTTCAAGCCGCAACCGGCGGCGCCACGGGTGCTCGACCCGTCCCGTCCGCCGACCCGCTACTGGATGATCGACGGGCACCGACAGCCGCGCTTGCATCGCGACGACCAGCGCACCCACACGACCGTGGACACGCGCGAGCTGCTCGATCCGATGGCCCGCGTCCGGCACATGGACGAGCTGGGCACCGAGGTTCAGGTCATCTACCCCACCACGTTCCTCGTCGGCGTGACCGACTCGAGCGCCGTCGAAGTGGCGATCAAGCGGAGCTACAACCGATGGTTAGCAGACCGTTGCGAGCAGACCGGCGGACGGCTTCGCTGGGTATGCTTGCCGCCATTCCACGACATCCCGAAGGCGATCGAGGAGCTTCGATTCGCCAAAGCGCACGGGGCGTGCGGCATCCTGAAAAAGGGCGACCGAGAGGCAGGCCACTGGGTCAATGAGGAATACTTCTTCCCCATATACGAAGAGTGCGAGCGCCTCGACATGCCGGTGTGCTTCCACATCGGATCGGGGACACCGGATTTCAGCTCGGGGATCGAGTTCGCCTCCAAGCGATTCTTGAGCCAGTCGTTGCCGCCGATTCACGCCTTCAACTCCCTGGTCACTTTCGGCATCCCAACGAGGTTCCCGAGCGTTCGATGGGGCTTCATCGAGACCGGCGCTTCCTGGGTCCCGCACATGGTGTATCAGGCGCTCCGGCGCCTCCGTCGGCTCCGTCACGAAGAAGGGGCGCGCGTCTATACATACGAGAAACCGTCGGACGTCGTGCGACTGAACAAGTTCTACATCACCTGTCAGGTCGACGAAGATCTCCCGTACATTCTCCAATACACGGGGGAGGAGAGTCTGATGGCCGGGTCCGACTACACCCACGCGGACGCATCCCAGGAGTTCGGTTTCGTGCGCATCCTGCAGGAACGCGCAGACAGGGGCGAGATCCCCCACAGCGCGGTGCGCCGGATCACCGAGGACAATCCCCGCGCGTTCTACGGTCTCTGACGGGAATGTCCACCGAGCATCGCCTCTCGCCCCTCTTCAAGTTCTCGTCGGTCGCAATGGTCGGCGCCTCCGATAACTCCGCGATGGGTGGCCGCCCATATCAGGCGCTCCAATCGCTCGGTTTCACCGGCCGGTACTACCCCATCAACGCGCGGAATGATCGCGTCCATGGCTTGCAGGCCTATCCCAACGTGTCGAGCTGCCCCGAGCCGCCCGAGATGGTCGTCATCGCGATCCCACGCGAGGGCGTACCGACCGTCGTGGACGAATGCGCCCGCGTGGGGGTGAAGGCCGCGGTGATTCTGGCGGCGGGCTTCGTCGACCTCGACACCCATGGCGCCGAGCTGCAGGCCCAGGTGAGCGAGACGGCGCGAAAAAGCGGCTTGCTGGTCATCGGACCGAATTGCCTCGGCCTCGCCTCCGTCGTCAACAAGTGCGCGGCCTCGAGCGCCGCGCCGCCGACCGAGCTCGGAAACGTGGCCCTTATCTCCCACAGCGGAGGGCTGATGAACGAGGTCATCTCGTGCGGCGTCCCGCGCGGGATTGGATTCAGCCACGTTGTCTCCGCGGGGAACGAGGTCGGCGTGAATGCCGCGGACCTCATCGACTTCTTCGTCGACGATCCCGCGACGGACGTGATCCTCTCGATTCTGGAAACGGCCCGTGATCCGGAGCGGTTCGCCAAAGCGTGCGCGCGAGCTGCCGAGAGTCGCAAACCGATCGTTCTGCTGAAGATGGGCCGCACGCCGCGGGGCGCGCGCTCGGCCTACACGCACACCGGTGCGAACGCGGGCGATGACGCTGCCTACACCACCTTGTTCCGGCAATACGGGATCGTCCAGGTCAACGACATCGACGAGCTGGTGGACATGGGCGCGCTGCTGTCGGCGTCGATCGGCGTGCTTCGGCGCCGCCGGCTCGAGCGAACGGCGATCATCGAGATCTCGGGCGGCGGGAAAGAGCTGCTGTGCGATACGGCCGCCGCGGCGGGCGTCGAGCTTCCCGAGCCATCGCCGGCCGCCCTGGAGGCGCTGACCAAGGGGCTGCCCGAGGACACCTATCCCACGAACCCGATCGATACGGGGGGCTCCTGGGTCCAGCCGGATAAGGCCGTGGTCTACCCCCTGACCCTCGACGTGTTCGCCTCCGAGCCGGCGGTGGACGTCATCGTGTCCCGTTACACCATCCCGCGGACGGGCGAGCTGGGAGTCCTCCGAGATCGACTGGCAGAGCTGGACGCCGCCCGCGCCGCGCACCCGGACCGGCTCTTTCCGGTGCTCTCGCGCACGTGCGACCAGTTCTGCGAGGAGTGGGAGCAGGTCGTACGTGAGCGGCGGATCCCCTTCCTCCAGGGATACGGGCGCGGAATGCGCGCCCTCGGCCTCCTTGCCGAGTACAGCCGGTTCGTCCACGGGCCGGCGCTCGATCGATAGGCGGCGCGCATCGACGGACGTGGCGAATGCCAGATAGAACCCCAACAAGGCGAAAGGAGCTGTGAAATGGCGTTGAAAGATAAGGTCGCGGTCATTACGGGGAGCGCCCGCGGCATGGGACGCGCGTACGTGCGAGAGTTCCTCAAGGAGGGCGCCAAGGTCGTCGCTATCGACCTGTCGTGGAACCCAACCGGATTCTCCGGCGACAAGGATGACACCTTTTACCGGGAGCTGCTGGCCCGACCGAACGACGTGGTGACCGTCACGTGCGACATCGGGGAGCCCGCGCAGGTGCAGGCGGCCTACGACGCCGCAATGCAGAAGTTCGGAACGGCGGACATCCTGATCAACAATGCCGGCGTCCGTCAGCGCGACCTCTTCCCGCCGACCGGTCGCATTACCACCCTCCAGACCAAGCGCTCTGACTGGGAGCGGATGTTTGGCGTCACGGTCTTTGGGGCGATGGACCTGACGAAGCTGTTCATCCAGCCGATGATCCAAAAGCGCAGGGGCAGCATCGTTACGACGATCAGTAGCGGCGCGATCCACCACTCGCATGGCGGCGCATACATGGCGCTGCGGCCGAACAGCCGCGAAGTGCCCTATCAGCCGGCGAAGGCGGCCATCCTCTGCGCGATGTTCTACCTCGCGGACGAGGTGAAGGAGCACAACGTCGCGGTGAACGTCGTCATCCCCGGCCACACGCGGACCACCGGATTCGACGAGCAGAACGCGTACCGACGCGCGACAGGCGCAGCAGGCGACCCCAACCGTGGCCGCGGGCCAACACCCCTCGTGCCTGAGCACATGGTCCCGCTGGTGAGCTTCCTGGCGCAGCAGGACGCGGCCAGCGGCGTCACCGGAAAGTGCTTCGACGTCGTCACGTGGAACATCGAGCACGGGTACGGCGGCGTGGAGCGCTGGGAGGACAAAGAGGCTGAGGCGGGAGTCGAAGCGGTGCTCCAGGCGACCGGCTCCCGCGCGTAGGGCCGAGGCCCGGCCGGAACCGGCGGGCTGGGTTTCGAATCGCAAGGCCTGCCCTGCGGGGCACCAGTCGAGGGATCATGGGCTCGGTCCTCATACGCAATATCGGGACCATCGTCTCGGGAGATCTCGCGGCGCCATTGATCGACGCCGATTCCGTCTATATCGAGGATGGATTGGTCCGCGAGGTAGGCACCGACCGCGGGGACGCGGACACGGTCATCGATGCGAACGGCCTCACCCTCACGCCCGGCCTCGTGGACGGGCACACGCATCCGGTATTCGGCGACTACAGCCCAACCCAGAACTCCGTCGGCTGGATGCGCGCATATCTCCATGGCGGGATCACGACCATCGTCTCCGCCGGGGAGCTGCATCTGCCGGGCCTCCCGCTCGATCGCCCGGATCCCAAGCTGCTCCGCGACCTGGCCGTCCTCTACCATCGATGCACCGTGGGCTTCCGCCCCGGGGGACTGAAGATCGTCGGCGGGACGATGCTCCTTACCCCGGGCATGACCGAGGATGACTTCGATGTCCTCGCCGGCGAAGGCTGTCGCGTGGTCAAATTCATCTTCTT
>DASRDP010000007.1 GCA_035652535.1 Chloroflexota bacterium | reverse complement strand
AGCGCTTGCGCAGCATACGACTGCGATGCATGTGGCCGTCGCCGACGACCGGGGGCCCGTTCGAGCGCGTCGACGAGGCGCTCTACGTTCGCGATCCCTCCGGAAACTTCCTCGAGTTCCGCGAGTAGACCGCGTCGAAATCGCCGCTTGACGGGCCGGTGGCGAGGGCCGACCGCTGTTGCGCCGCTACGAGGCCGCGGTGACGAAGCCCTCGCGCAGCCAGGGCCGATAGGCCGCGCGGGCCACGCGCTCGTGGCGGATTTCGATCATCGGCTCGTTCTTCGCCGGATCGCGAACGACCGCCATCGGGTCCTCACCGCGCTCGACCTTCTCGATGTTCTCGAGAAGCAGGTTGTGGTATAGGGCAACGCCCTTGTCCGAGGTGACGAGATGCTCGACCGTGCGGTCCGAGATTGGGCCTTGTCCGATCCAGGCGGCCTCGTCCTGCTGAATCACGGTGGGCGCGAAGACGCGCCCGAGGTCGTCGTACTCGACCCGCTCGTGCTTCACGATCAGGCCGTTCTGCGGGGCGGCTCCCGGCTTGCGCAGTGTTCCCCGGTACAGCACGTGCAAGGTGTGCGTGTCGTCGACGGGCACGCGGATCTGATAGCTGTGGTACGCATCCTGGAGCTGTGCGAGGATGTTGGGAAAAAGGATCGGGTGGCCCACGGTCCAGTCGTCGCAGTCCTCCGTTTCCCCTTCGACGAGGCGCCGCTTGTAGACGCCGTACTCGAACTCCTCGAATGCGATCTTGAGGTGGCGCGGCGTGCGCATGGCCGGCTCCTTGCCCAGCCGCCTGTTCATGTAGTTGCCATAATGGCCATGCAGGTGCTCGAAGTGGACCGGATCCATCGAGTTGTCCATGCACTGGACCCAGTTGCACGGCAGCAGCTTGATGGTGACGTTCTTGTCCAGGTCCTCGCGAACGAACCCTTCGTAGCGCGGGAGGAGCGGGCGCGGCTCGGGCCCAAGATACGCCCAGACGAGCCCGCCCAGCTCCGCGACGGGATAGGCGGCGATTCTCAATGGAAGGCAGGCGGGCTCGAACGGCATGTCAACGACGTGGCCGTCGGGATCGTAGGTCCACCCGTGGTACGCACAGCGGAGCCCATTGGACTGCGGAATCCCGTGGGCGAGCGAGATGCCTCGGTGGGCGCACCGTTCGGCGATCAGGCCCAGCCGACCGGCTTCATCCCGGAAGAGAATGAGGTCCTCGCCAAGAAGGCGAACCGGGCGCACGGGATCGGCTTCGAGGTCAGGAAGTGCGCCCACCACGTGCCAATACCGCCGCAAGAGGTTGCCCATGGGGGTTCCTGGTCCGGTCTGAGTCAGCCGTTCGTTGGTTTCCTTGGTGATCATGCCGCTCGCGCTCCCTCCGTTCTCGCTCATCCCCGTATACCACCGAGCTGAATTCTGGTCAACCTGCGCCGATTGCGCCGATGCGGGGTGCGGCGATGTCGATCCCATCGCGAAGTCATCGACGCTTGCTCCGGCGGGACCAATGCGGGCGGCCGGAGCTCTGCCCGCTGAGGGTATCGCTGCGGCAAGAGTGTGCTCCGCTTGGGATACGCCCGAGTCATCAGACTGAACCAGTCAGCATCCGGCCCTGCGCTGGTTGGCCGATGGGAGCCCGCGGCGGGATGGGCGGTTGAGAGCCGCCATGCTGGCCGCCGGGAGCGGACGCGTCGAGGCTAGGACGTCATGGGTCGAGATCCCAGAAGGGATCCGTGTCTCAGGACGTCCACTCCCAGGTTTCGACGTGCAGGATCCCGGAGCCCGCGTCCGGCGTTTTGCGCATGACCGGCCCCTTGAGGTTGCCAGCATGCGCGTTGGCGACGATGTCGAATAGCCCCGGTATGAGCCCCACGTCCTCGGACAGGATCTGCTCCATCCGCGCGAGGTCTTTAACACGGTCGTCGGGCTCGGGTGTGCCCAAGTAGGCGTCCCATAGTCGGTCGACTTCAGGACTGGTCCAGCCTCCCCGATTGGCGCCCGACCAGCGGTTCTCCGGGCGGGGCATGGCCGAGGAAATGAGCGCGCCAAATGGGTGGCCGCCAATGCCGCCGGTATTGAGCGCTGGCATCGTTGCGCGGGCCTGCTGATCGCGGAGCTGAGCCACAGGAATTACCTTGCCGTAGGCGTCAATCCCGACCTTGCGAAGGCTATCGACGAACAGGGCATTCTGCCGCTCGTTTGAGGTTCCGCCGTCTGTCGCGACTTCTATCCTGAACGGCTCACCATCCGCCTGCGTATACAGGCCGTTTGCCCGTCGCACCATGCCGTAGTCCTCGAGGTCCCTCGCCGCGAGCAGCGGGTCGTACTGGTGCTTGACAAGCGTGCGCTCGATCACTGGGTAGTAGCTGGCCGCCGGCGAAGTGAGGCTCCAGGTGAGAAGGCCCTTGCCGCCGGTGGTCACCTCGACAGCCGACGGCGCATCCATGCCGTGGGCAATGGCACGGCGGACCCGCACATCCAACAGCGCCGGCGGGTCGACGTATTCCGGTCGCAACTGGATCTCGGTCGGACGAAGGAGAACGGGTGAGTAGAGCACCTTTCCATCGGAGCCGCGTGCAGCCCAATCCTGCTCGAGCGTATGGGCATCCTCATAGAAGAGGACGTAATCGCTCACGAACTGGGCCTCCCCGCTGATCATGCTGGCAATTGCAGCGTTGGAGTCGGAGATGAAGATGACGCGAATGCGATCGATCTTTGGTTTTCCCAGGGCATGTCCGGCGAAAGCAACCCCATCGATGGCGGTGCCCGGTTCCCAGTGTTCGATCCGGTAGGGTCCCGCGCCAACGTACTCGGTGGTCCAAAACGGATTATTGATGATGGCCTGGGCGCCTGCACCGTCAAAAGCTGCCTCGACGGCGTGCCGAGGCAGCGCTTGAAAGGTGAGGTCCAGCGCATTGGCATCCGCATACGGACGTTTCCAGCGAATGAGCACCGTCTGCGGATCCGGAGCTGCCACCTCGCGCATGTAGTTCAGTGGCAACCCGGAGGACGAGCCAAGCTCGGGCATCGTGTAGAGCTTCCAGGCGTAGACGAAATCGTCGGCTGTTAGTGGTGTACCGTCATGCCAGGTCAAGTTTGGCCGGAGGTGATGCACAGTCTCCATTTCGCCGTCAGGAAAAACGTGCCAGGTGTCCGTGTTGAGCTGGGGCAGGGCCTCCTCAAGATATGGCTGCGGGACTTCGTTTTCGTCCAGGTAGTCGAGCATGGCGTTAAACAGCCGAATTGGCGCGGCAATCGATCCGGAATACGGCTGGAGCGACCGGGCGGCGATGCTCGGCGGCTCACCTCGCGACACGATGACGAGCGTGCGACTGACAGCTGGTGCAGCAGCCTGACGCGCATTCGACGCCGACGGCCCGCTCGGCGCTGACGCCGCCGAGCTGCATGCCACGATGGCCGCGCTGAAGACGAGGAGCATCGGGAAGCACGGCTTTGGCAGAAGGGTCCTCCTGTGCGCGTAGCTCCGTCGGGTGCGTGGCGCTGACCGGTGTCCTCGTGGAACATCCGTCATTCTCGATTCCATCGCGAGCAACCTTTGCGCCGTCAGCCGGTGGAATTCGTTGCGCGTCAGTCGCAGGATTGTTCAGCGGCGCGCGTCTGTCCCGCACACTCTATACACGGCGGTGAGCCTCGTCAAAGGTTTGACCGTTTGTGCCAACCGCTTGACGGGATTCGCGCGGGAACCTACCCTCGCTTGAACGACCAAGGAATAGAGGCGCGGTGTCCGTCCCGTGGCGCAGCAGCCTCGTCCACAGCGGAGGTGCAGGGATGCGGCGCGTCGGCATTGCCGTCGTGTTCCTTCTCGGGGCGATCATGGGCTGTGGATCGCCGCTACCCACGTCAAGTGGAATCCCGTCAAACGCCTCAGCGACGGTGGGTCAGAGCAAGCGGATCGTGGCCGCAATTCGAGGCGATCCGTTCACCATCGCTGACTCCATCAACGCAGCGGGCGGCGGACGCGTCGCCGGCGTGCGCGACGTCGAATTGCTGGTGAACTCGGGGCTCGGTCTCGTGGATCATGACGGCGCGCTGCGCCCCCTCATCGCCTCCACGGTGCCCACCCTGGAAAACGGCGCCTGGCAGCTAGTGCCGGATGGCAGTATGCGCACGACCTGGAAGCTTCGCCCCGAGGCTGTCTGGCACGATGGCGCGCCGGTAACCTCGGCAGACCTCGTCTTCACCACCAAGGTCGCGATGGACAAGTCGCTCACCATCGCGCAAGACACCGGCTACGGCTACGTCGAATCTGTCGAGGCGCCGGACGCGCAGACCGTCACGGTGGTCTGGAAGAAGCCGTTCATCGAGGCAGACACGCTCTTCAGTCGGACCGACCGCTCTCGCATCCTCCCGATGCCCAGCCACATTCTCGAGGAGTCGTACAAGGATGACCCCGCGAACTTCCTTCAGCTTCCGTACTGGAGCCAGGAGTTCGTGGGGACCGGCCCATTCACCATGAGCTCTTGGGTCGTGGGCAGCCATATGGTGCTCCACGCGAACGATCGCTTCGTGCTCGGCCGACCGCACATCGACGAAATCGAAGTCAAGTTCCTCTGGGATACGAATGTCATCGTCGCCAACGTCCTGTCGGGCGCTGTTGATCTGACGTTGGGCGAGGGGCTCAGCGTGGAGCAGGCGATCATGGCGCGCGAGCAATGGCACGAAGGACACGTCGAGGTGCCGCTGGAGACGATGACGGGGCTCTGGCCGCAATTCATCAACCCGGATCCGCCGGTGGTGGCCGATGTGCGGTTCCGGCGGGCGCTCCTGCACGCGCTCGACCGTCAGCAGATAGTCGACGTCTTCCTTGGTGGCCTCGTGCCGGTCGCGGACAGCTTCATCAGTCCGAAGGCCCCGGACTACTCGCAGATCCAACCCAGCGTCGTCCAGTACCCATACGACCAGCGCACAGCGATCGACCTCATTCAGAGCACGGGCTATACGCGTGGCCCGGAGGACTTCTTCGTGGACCCGACCGGTCGAAAGCTTTCCGTAGAACTGCGAACGACGGCGCATGAGCTCCGCGAGAAGCTGCTGTTCGTCCTGGCCGATTCGTGGAAGGCGGTGGGGGTGGGCATGGACCCGATTGTCATCCCCCGTCAGCGGGCCGCGGATCGCGAGTACCGGGCCACGTCCCTCAGCTTCGACTTCCGCTTCAACCCGCCCGAAGTGACGCGCTACCACAGCTCCCAGATCCCGCTGCCGGAAAATGGCTATCGGGGGAACAATTCCGCGCGCTACAGCAGTCCCGAGCTCGACGCGCTCCTCGAACGGTACGTCGTGACCATCCCGAAGTCGGAGCGCGTGAGCCTACTGGCCCAGATCATCCATCACATGACCGATCAGCTCGTGGTCATGCCCCTCTTCCACGATGCTGAGCCGGTCCTGATCGGCAATCGACTCGTCAACGTGGGATCGAAGCGAGGAGACTCCCTGCAGGGATGGAACGCGCAGGATTGGGACCTCGCGAGCTGAAGGCGAGCTTTCGAGCCCGGCCGTCACTCGCGGTAACGCGCACGGCGGGCGGGATCGGCGGACTCGATACCGGAGCGGAGCACGCGGACGCGCCAATCGAGGCTGGTCACGATCATCGGATGGTTCGGGTCGCGGATCACACCGAGCGGGTCGTGCCCCTGCTGCACACGCCGGATCTCCCGCAGCAGCATCTCGCGGTACATCACCACGCCGCGGTCGGTGGTTGCAAGCCGCTCCTGCGTGCGGTCGGCGACCGGTCCCTGCGTCTCCCACGCCATGTGGTCCTGTTGCTGCCCCTGGCTGACGTCGAAGCGGGTGTAGGGATGGATCGCATCGGATGGCGTCTTGTATGGCGCAACGTACCGAACCTTCGGCTCCGGCTCGTTCTCGACGATGCTGCCGTCCATTGTGGGCTGGAGATTGATAAAGACAATCGACGTGTGGGTGTCATCGATCGGGACGCGGATCTGCATGCCAGTTAGGTGCTGGAGGATGTTCGGGAAGATGACCGGGTGCGCATCGACCATGCCATTGACGAACACCCGCTTTTTCATGATCCCGCCGTAGGAAACCTCGTGCCAATCGTAGTGGTCGATCCAGTCCACAAAGCCGCGCGTGGTGCTGGTCGGCACGAGGGGCTCGTCGTCGACCGGGCCCAAGCTGCCATCCTCGAAAATGCCGGGGAGGGTTATCCGCTGGTGAAGGATCTGGTTGTGCGCCGGGTCGACGGAGTTCTCCATCGCCTGGACCCAGTTGCAGTCGAGCCGCGGCTGGAACTGAATCCGGTGCACGCCGTCCTTCCGCACGAAGACGTCGTATGGCGGGATGATTGGCGCGGGCGCCGGCCCCATGTACGCCCAGATCAGTCCGAGGTACTTCTGGACCGGATACGCGGTCGCCCTCACCGTCAGGTGGAACGTGGAGCCGGGCG
>DASRDP010000006.1 GCA_035652535.1 Chloroflexota bacterium | reverse complement strand
GTCCTGGCGGGGATTGGGATGATGGTCGCGGTCGCTGGAACCGGGCTGCTCGTGGCGCGCCCAGGCAGGGGCGCGGCGCCCAGGTCTGTCGCCGCCACCGAACCATCGCCCGGACTCGCATTGGCAGCCGACCTCGCATCGCGTCGCCGCGTCAGCCTCATCGCGATCTCCGCCTTCCTCCTTCCGACGGTCGCCGTTCCGTTGCTCATGATCATCGGGCGCGCCTACGCCCCACGATTCGTCACCCTCGCCACGCCCTTTCTCGCCGCGCTCCTTGGCGTGGCGGCGACCGCTGTGCCGCGTCGCGCCGCGGTCGCCGCAGGGGTCGTGATCGCGGGCGTCAGCCTCGCCTTTCTGAGCCCCGCATACGCCGGATACATGCGCAGCGACTACGGCGCCGCGATGGCGGCGCTGAGGGCCCACGTGCAGCCCGACGACGCCATCGTGCTGAACGGCCCGTGGCAAGACCTGCTGTACCGGCGCTACGGGTGGGGACTCCCGGATCGATACATCATCGCGTCGACGGTGCCGCTCATCCCTGCTGAATCAATCGGATGGCTCGAGCGCCTGACGAGCAGCCATTCTCGCCTCTGGGTCGTCGATTCGGCGACGGACGCGGCAGACCCCACCGGCGTTGTGACGGGCTGGCTCGACGCCCATGCATATCCCGCGCCCGTGTTCCAGTTCGAGAAGGCTGTCCTTCGTCCGTACCTCGTGAGCGAAACGGACCCGCTTCGCGAACGCGTCGTCGATGCGTCGACCCTCGATCTGCGAATCCGCTCCGTGGCGAGCGACAGGTGGGCCGCGCGCCCCGGGGACTGGGCGCGTCTCCGAATTCGGGGGACTACGGTGGTTGCTGGGGACGGCGATGCGCTTCAGGGTGCGTCCGATACCGGCGGGGGCGACCGGCTATTCGTCGAGCTGGATGGGCCGGATGGAACGGACGTCTGGCATTGGGATGGACCGCTCGAAGCGCGCGCCGGGGAGACGGAGTATCGCGCGGCCATCGTCGTGCCGGAGGGGGCGGCGACCGGCGCCTACACGCTGAGCGCGGTTGCCTACCAGCAGGGCAGGAGCGGCCAGGTCGTGCGAATCGGGGACAGCGTCGCGCTGACGACCATCGACGTTCGCCGATAGCCCGTGCTCAAATCTCCGTGACGACGGGGAGGATCATCGGTCGTCGCCGCGTGTGGTGGTAGAGGAAGCCGTCGATCACTTCGCGAATCTTCGCGACCAGCACGCTGTGCTCCGGCTCGCCGTGCAGCCGAGCAAGCGCCCGAAGCACTCGCTGGCGCGCTTCGTCAAGCAGCGCGTCCTCGAGTCCCTCCTCGCCGAACACGCCCCGGGTGATGAAGCTCGGCCCAGCCACGACCCGGCCTGTCTCGGAGTCGATGGCGATGGTTACGACCAGGACGCCCTCCGCAGCGAGCTTGTGGCGATCGCGCAGGACCGCGTGGGTAACGCCGAGCGTAAGCCCGTCGACGAGCACCGCGCCGGCGGACACGCTCTCGACTTTGGACGCGCCTGTCTCCCGGAACTCGACGACGTCGCCGATGTCAGTGATGATGACGTGGTCCTGAGGGATCCCCAGCTCGCCGGCAAGGGTTCGAAACTGCATAAGGTTGCGATATTCGCCGTGCAGCGGAACGCAATACCGCGGCTGCACGAGGTGAATCATGTCGCGGATCTCGTCGCGGCTCGCGTGGCCCGAGACGTGAATATTCTCGGTGTCCGTGCCTCTCCGGCGGGTCACGACCTCCGCGCCCCGGCGGTAGAGATTGTTGATCGTCCGCGCCACCGTCGCCTCGTTGCCCGGGATCGGCGTGGCGGAGAGGATCACCGTATCGCCCGCCGCGATCTTGATGTCGCGATGGTCGTCCACGGCCATTCGGGCGAGCGCCGACGCCGGCTCTCCCTGACTTCCCGTGGTGAGGAGCACCGTCTCCGTCGGCGGTAGGTGGCGCACGTCTTTCAGGTCCACCATCACGTCGTGCATCTCGGGCATGTAGCCCATCTCGTGGGCGACCTCGATGTTGCGGATCATGCTTCGTCCCGTTACAGCAACGCGCCGGCCGAGGACGTGCGCGGCGCCCATGACCTGGCGCAGGCGGGTGATGTTGGAGGCGAAGGTGGCGAGAATGACGCGGCCCGGGGCGCGCTCGATGATGCGGGTGAGGGACTCGCCCACGACCCGCTCCGAGCCAGTCCGGCCCGGCTCCTCCACCCGCGTGGTGTCGCACAGTAGGGCCAGAACGCCCTCGCGTCCCAGCTCCGCCAGGCGCTGGGTGTCGGAGGGGTTCTCGTCGAGGGGGGTGGGGTCGAATTTGAAGTCGCCCGTGTGCACGACGACACCGGCTCCACATCGAACTGCCAGCGCCACCGCGTCCGGGACGCTATGGTTCACGTGGATGAACTCGACGGCGAAGGGGCCGAACTGATGGCGCTCGGTTGGCTCGATCTGGTGGTAGATCACGCGGTCGCGGACGCCGTATTCCGCGAGCTTCACGTCGACGAGCCCGAGGGTCAGTGGCGCTCCCGCGAGCACGACCGGGTGGGCGGCGGGGAGCTGCCGGATCAAGAAGGGCAGCGACCCGATGTGGTCCTCGTGGGCGTGCGTCAACACGATGGCGCGCAGGGCGTCCGCGCGCTCGACGACGTATTCGAAGTCCGGAATGACGAGGTCGATCCCCAGCATCTCGTCGTCCGGAAACTTGACCCCCGCGTCGACGAGCAGCAGGCTCCCCTCGTACTCGTAAACGGTTGCGTTCTTTCCGATCTCCCCGACCCCGCCCAGCAGGATCACACGCAGGGGAGATTTCGCCATACCACCTCCACGTCGGCACGACGCCGCCGGTAACCGGGTCGCGATTTTCATCATTGTGCCACATGCTCGCGCAATGCATCGGCCTCCCTTCGCATTAGCAGCCGCGCTCGTACGTGATGGAGATCCTATGGTGACAATTCCTTGACACAACGTGAGAGAAATGCCTAGTATCAGGTCAGGAGCTTGCGATGAAGTGTCCGTATTGTTCCGCGCCGACGACGAAAGTGCTCGATAAGCGCGACTCCGAAGACCTCACGGTTACCCGAAGGCGCCGTCGCTGCGCTACCTGCGGCGCGCGCTTCACGACCTACGAGCGCGCGGAGGTCGCGGGCCTGATTCTCGTGAAGAAGGACGGGCGGCGGGAGGAGTTCAGCCGCGCGAAGCTTCGGGCCGGAATCACCAAGGCCTGCGCCAAGCGGCCGGTCAGCGCCGACGCGATCGAGCAGCTCGTGAACGATATCGAGGCGGCGTTGCGCCAGCGTGAGGGCCACGAAGTCAGCCATGCCGTCGTGGGCGAGCTGGTGATGAACAAGCTTCGCGAGCTGGACAATGTTGCCTATATTCGGTTCGCATCGGTCTACCGAGCGTTCGCCGATCTCTCGTCTTTCGAAGAGGAGATCCAGCGCGCCAAGAGCACGTCGGGATCGGACCCCGTCCCGATGGATCGGGGCACCCCGACTCGTCGGGACGGGCGAAACGGCCGACGACGCGAACCCGTCGGCTGACCTGGGACGCGATTCGTGCGCCTGCTCATGTTCCACGTGGATTCGTTTACCTGTACGGTCACCGAGCGCGGCAGGTCGCCGGTAGCGGAGACGCCGACCTCCCCGAGCTGTCACATCGACGAAGGGCTGCTCGTCCTGGCAAGCGCCGAATCGGCCGATGAAGCGGACCCCGAGGCGGTGGCACGACAAACCGCGAATGAGGTCCACCGACTGGCCAGCCAGCTCAAGGCCACCGAGGTCCTGCTGCTCCCCTTTGCGCATCTCTTTGCCGAGCCATGCGCTCCCGACGCCGCGCTGGCGATGATCGATTCCGTGGCCCGGGAACTGCGGCGCCGCGGGCTCCATGTGGAGCGTCCGCCGTTTGGGTGGTTTCACTCCTGGGACCTCCGCGCCAAGGGCCACCCGCTCTCCCGCGTGGCGCGCTCGGTTCGCGCCCATGAGCCAGGCGGCTCACCGCCCGATCCCGCGGCCGAGCGGAACGACGCGGCCTCGGCGCCGTCGCCGGGGCGTCTGCCATGAGCCTGCCAGCCGAGGAGATCCCGGTGGCTCCGGAGTTGGCACCTGTCGACCCCGCGAAGCCATCTCGACGGGGCGTGTGGTTCCTTCGGGGGGCATTGGCGATCGGGTGCGCCCTGATCATTCTCGGCGTCGCCCTCGCCGTGGTGCGGCTGGCCATTCCCTCCGCGCTCGGCTTGCAGGCGCACCTTGCAGTGCTCTCCATTCCCGCCGTGATCATTGGGGCGGGAGGCGTGTGCGTGGGCATCGGCGGCTTCTTGTTCGGATGGGGTGGAGGCGCACCGCTCCTCCCGATTGGCTCGCATCAGTCTGTCATCGCGACGACGGTGCTCGCTATGGTTGTCGCCTCCCTCATCGCGGTCGGCTACCTCGTCATGCTGCCGGCCGGCTCCAGCAGCATGGCGAACGTCTTCGGCGTGGCCGCGGTGAGCTTTTACGGGACGCTCCTCGCCATGGTGTATCTCCAAGGCGTGCGCACGGGCCTTGTGACGAGGGAGACGCTGGGGCTGACGAGGTCGCAGGTCCTAAACGGCCTCGCCGTGGGATCGGCCGGCGCGGCGATCATTCTCGTGCTGGCCGCGGCCAACGGGCTGGTCCTTCAGAGCCTCGGCGTGTCGCAGCCGCAGGAGGAGAGCTTTCGGTGGCTGCAGGGGCGGCCGCCCGATCAGTACGTCATGGCGGTCTTCGCGGTCGTCATTCTGGCGCCAACCGTCGAAGAGCTCTTCTTCCGCGGGTACGTCTTCAACGCGTATCTTTCTCACAAGGGGCCCATGACGGCGTACCTGACGACGTCCGTCATCTTTTCGCTGGTTCATGCTCTGCCGTCCCTCTTTATCGCGATCTTTGGAACGGCCCTCGTTCTCTCCTACATCTACCGTCGCAGCGGCACGATCGTCGCGCCGATCCTGGCGCACATTCTGAACAATGCCGTCGCGTTCGTGACGCTCGTCGCGGGTTCCCAGCAGTAGATGCGATCGGTGCCCCGAGGCACATCGCCGCGCGGCGGGTTATCTGGCGGACTGCGGTGCGCTCGGGTGACCCTCGCCATATTCGCTGTCGTCGCGATCGTCGTTGGGATGACCGGGTGTTTTCTGGACGGGCCGCCCATCACGGCGCAGATCCTGGAAGATGCCGAGCGGCGCCGGGCCCAGGCGCGACCGCCGACGCAAACACCCACGCCATCGGTCATTCCTGCGTCGCCGACCAGCTCGCCCACGCCCACTCCACACCCCGGGCGGACGTACGCGGTGGTGCGCCGCGTGTGGGATGGGAACACGATCCTGATCGAGGGCGGCTACTCAGTGCGGTACATCGGCGTGAACACGCCGGGCGCCGGTATGTTCAATCGGCCGGTCGAGCCCTTTGGACGCGACGCGGCGGAGCGCAACGTGGAGCTCGTCGAGGGGAAGACCGTGGAGCTGGAGGCCGATGAAACGGACCTGAATCCCGGCGGGATGATGCTGCGCTACGTCTACGTCGACGGCGTGATGGTCAACGAGCTGCTGCTCGAGGAGGGTCTCGCACATCTGGCGCCCCTGGGCCGCAACGTTCGGTATGCTCGCCAGCTCCAGGCGGCGGAGGCAGAGGCGCGCAAGGCCCCGCTGAACGTGTGGACGCTCGTGACCTATACGCCGACCATTACTCCAACGCCGACCATCACCGAAACGCCGACCATCACGCTGACACCCACCATTACGTTGACCCCGACCATCACCAACACCCCGGCGCCGACGCCGACGTTCTTCTTGTTGCCGACGCCGGCCAGGCCGGGGAACCTGCCCGCCAACCCGCCCATCTTTCGCGTCTTCACGCCGGTCCCGGGGCAGCCTCCCCCGCCGCAGCGACCGCCGCCGCGGTAGCGGCCCACCGCGGCTTACTTGTGCGTCATCACGAACACGCCGTCCCAGTCAGCGTGGGGCGGGTTCTCGCGGAGCTGGACGCACCGGTCCACGTAGACTTGTGCTGGCCCGTCGTCCGGGTGCTGCGCGAGGATGTCTCGAAACGCGCCCTCGGCCAGGGAAAACTCCCGCGTCCGATAGAGGGCCATGGCACGGTCCCACGCGCCGAGGACCAGATGGACGCTTGCATCCAACTGGTCCGCAATCCCGAGCAATTCGAAGATCTCGACCGGCTCCATCTTGCCCTTCACCTCGATCAGGTCCAGGAAACGCATGACGAAGCCCCGGTCCGCGACCTGGTCGCGAGTCGATCCGCTCACGATGACGTTGGAGCCGTACTCTTTGTTCGCGCCCTCGAGCCGAGACGCCAGGTTCACCGCGTCGCCGAGCACAGTGAAGTCGAACCGCTCCAGCGATCCCGTGTTGCCGTAGACCATCGGACCGGTGTTGATCCCAACGCCCATCTCCATCTTTGGCACGCCACGGGCGGCCCATTCCTCATGGAGGGTGCGGAGCGCCCGCCGCATTTCGAGCGCCGTCATGCACGCGCGGTATGCATGGTCCGGCTGCTCCGTGGGCGCTCCCCACCACGCCATAATCGCGTCGCCCATGTACTTGTCGAGCACGCCCTCCCACCGATGGACGACGTCCGTCATAACGGTCAGGTATTCGTTCAGAATGTGGACGAGGACTTCTGGTTCGAGCCGCTCGGAGATCGACGTGAATCCCCGAATGTCGGTGAAGAGGACGGTCATCACCCGCTTTTCCCCGCCGAGGTGGAGACGGTCCGGGTCCCTGAGAACCTCGGCCAGGACCGACGGAGAAAGATACTTGCCCATCGCTCCCCGCGTGGCGCGCGCCTCCGCCTGCTCGAAGACCACGCGATAGACCGCCACGGACAGGAATGTCAGGAGAAGCGCGGCCGGCGGGTAGACGAGGTTCGGCATGGCGACGCCGAGCGGGTCATAGCTGATGCCCGCGTAGACGAGCGAGCCGAAGAAATAGCCCAGGCCCAACACGAGCGTTCCGATCGCGCTCAGAACGATGCTTAAGCGGAAGACGACGAGCCCGGTCATCAAGCACATCGCCCACACGATGGCCGTGGTGACACCGATCTGTTGTTCCGTGAAGAACCGGGCGGCGGTGGCGGTCGCGAACGCATTTGCGTGGATCTCGACCCCGGCCATCTTCCCGAAATGCGACGAAGTGGGGACCTGATAGTCATCCGCGAGACCGGTGGCGTCAAGCACGCCGATGAAGACCATCTTGTCGCGAAATACGGCCGGATCAACGCGCCCATTCATCACGTCGACGAACGAGACAACCTTGAAGGTCTGATGCGCAGGGTCGTCCACGTGGGAGGGAGGGCCCGCGTAGCTCACGACCATGTCGAGAAATGGGTCCGTGGGGATGAAGCGATTGAGCGCGTAGATGCCCTGAGCGTCCGTGGCAATTCGATATCCCCGTCCCAGCGTATTGGTGTAGGCCGCCGCGGCCGCGATCCCCAGCGACGGAAAAAGCTCGCCGCTGACCTGGATGAGGGCTGGCGTCTTGCGTACGACGCCGTCCCCATCCGGGATGACGTTGCTGTGCCCGAGCGCGGTGCTGACGTCGACGAAAACGGGGCGCGGCCGCAGGCTGTCGGGGAACGTCGTGGGCGAGCCCGCGTGCACGGTGCGCGCCGTGTTGGGGATGCCGACGATCGGAGAGATGACGCTGCGTACGCCGAGCGGCACGCCGGCGCGCTGGAGATCCTCGGGCGGTGTCTCCAGGAAACGCTTCAACGCGTCCGCGACGAGCTGATCGTCCTCGTTAGGTTCGACAAACCCGATGTCGAAGGCGATCTCGCGCGCAAATCCCTCGCGCAGCCGATCGACGACGTCGGCATAGTACCGACGGGGCCACTCCCCCAGCCGGCCCAGCTCGTGGATCGTGGGGTCGTCGATGGCGACGACGACGACGCGCTGGGACGTGTCTTTCACGCCAGTGGGCAGCCACGTCTGGAAAAAGACGTCGGACGTCGCGGCCTGGAGGGTCGCAAACGCGCCGTTCCAGAGGGCGATGGTGAGCGCGACGGCGACGACGACGGAGACCGACGTGCTGATGACGAGGCGCCGTCGATCGCGTCGGGTCATGGCGCGTCGGGGGCGTCCCGATGATTCGTGCGCGCTCGGAGCAGCGCCGCCAGCTCGGAGAGATCGGCGACGCGAAGGTCGGGGGTGACGTCGTCGGGCGGCGGGGCCGTGCCCGGGTCGACCCAGATGGTGTGAATGCCCGCTGCGCGGCCGGCGCGAATGTCCGACTCGATCTGGTCACCCACCATCGCCGCGCGCTCGGGGCTCGCACCGATCCGATTCAGGGCGACGCGGAGCAGGGTGGGCTGGGGCTTGCCGACGATCGTCGGCTGCACGCCCGTCGTCGTCACCAGAGCGGACACGATTGCTCCTGCGCCCGGCCAGAATCCCGCTTCGACGGGGAGCGCGCGGTCGGCATTCGTCGCGATGAACTGGGCGCCGCGCTGGAGCGCGATCGCCGCTCGGGCGAGATCGGCATACGTCAGATTTCGGTCCAGGCCGACGACCACGTACGTGGGCTGAGCGTCCACGATGGGAAACCCCCGGCTCGCCAGCGCCTGCCGCAGTCCCTCCTCGCCGATGACCAGGACCGTCGAATCGGACGGCGCGATCTCGCGCAGGTGGGCCGCTGTCGCCTCGGAGCTGGTCACGATGTCGTTGGGCTTGGCCGCGATCCCCATCCTCGTGAGCTTGGCGGAGAACTCATCGGTGGTCAGCGTGGCGTTGTTTGTCACGAACACGCGCGCGATGCCGAGCGCGTCGATGGTGGCCAGCGCGTCCGCCGCCCCCGGGAGCGCCATCTCGCCACGATAGACGACTCCGTCGAGGTCGATCAGGAGCGCGGAGATATTTGGTAGCATCCCGGTTCCACTCCAGCGCAGGGATTATTGAGCGTGGCTCGTCCGGCTGTCCATCCATCGGTGAGCCCGTTCAGCCTGCTCTCGTTGGTCGCGCTGCCGGCGCTCGCCCTGGGCGGGTTGCTCCTCGCTCCGGGGAGCGCGGATGCGCGCTTTGCCGCGATTCTGCACGGCATCTGTGCCCAACGCGCGTCCCATTCCATCGTCGCGGGTGGACAGCCGATGGCCCTCGAGGCACGGATGGACGGGATCTTCGTCGGATTCGTGGCTGCCGTCGTGGTCGTATGGCTCGCCGGGGGCGCGCGGCGCACGGCGCTTCCGTCGGGCTGGGCGCTTGCCGTGCTGCTGGCCGGCATCGGCGCTATGGGCGTCGACGGCGCGAACGCACTGATGTTCGACACGGGGGGGCCGTGGCTGTACGCGCCGCGGATCGATTTGCGCCTGGCAACCGGCCTGCTGTGCGGCGTCAGCGTCGCGGCGTTTATCGCCCCCTCGATCAGCCATATGCTGTGGCGGGAGCGCGAGCCGGCGCCGTTCTTCACCTCGTGGCGGGACGTCGCGATGGTCGGCGTCGTCGTCGGGGCGCTCGGATTCGCGACCCTCACGGTGGCGGTCCCCATCACGGTGCTGTCGGCGGTCGCGGTGCTCAGCGTCCTGTTCGCGTTCTGGATCGCGAACGCGCATGTGTGCGTCCTCGCGTGGGCGGGGACGGCCGACGCGGAGGGCTGGCGGGACCTGGCCGGATATGGCGCGATGGGATTCGTCCTGGCCGCGGTGGAGCTCGTCGCGCTCTCAGCGCTCCGCGACTGGATGGAGGCGGCGTTGCACGTCACCTGGGTCGCTTAGCGCGGCTTGAGGGAAAGCAGGAGCCCGAGGGCTGCGATGAGGATCGCCGCGCCAAAGCCCACCGTTTGGACGCCGATACGGATCGCCGCGTCGAAGAAGTAGCCCTCGGGGAAGAGCTGGATCAACCGGTCTCGCGACGGGTCGAGGATCCAGAGGTCGTTCGCGAAGCTCATGAAGTGGAACTGAAGGAACAGTCGGTCAAAGTCCACCACCGCCGCCGCGAAGAGCAAGCCGACCAGCACGACCGACGTTCCGCCGCCGATGGCCAGAGCCCGGAAAAGCGCCGCGGCACCGGTGCGTGGCTCGGCGACGATGATCGCGATCGCGCCCAGGGCGAGCGCGACGAGCGAGACGCCCCAGGCGAGAAACATGCGCTGGATGAGCCGCTGGACGTCCTCCATGTGCTGGATCTCGCGCTCGCCGAAGAGCGGCTCGGGACCACGCGCAGTCTCCACCGTCACGCGCATCGGACCCGGTGGGCCCTGAAAATAGCTCACGAACGCTGACGCGACCTTGCGCAGCTCGCTCTGCGACAGACCGGTCACCCGGGCCACGCCGTACCGGCCGAACTGAGACATGTACAGACCTTCGTCCAGGGCTACTGCTCGCACGCCGTTCGTGACCAGGAACACCGGGATGGCGAGGGCGATGCAGATGGTTGCGACGACCCGAACGACCGCGACGAGCGGCAGGGCGGGCGCTGTGGTCTCCACCGTCAGCGGCGCGTCACGAAGCGGCGGCCTCCGGGCGGGGAAGGGTCGTCGCGCGCTGGGCGCGCCCGAGCAGGAAGAAGATGACAGGCACGCCCACCATGAAGGTGATGAGGCTCACGACCTGCGCCTCCTTCAAGCCAAACAGGAAGTTGGCGTCCAGTCGCAGGAAGGAGATCCAGAAGCGGCCGAACGAATAGAGGCTCGCGTAGGTCCAGAACAGCACCCCGTCGGTCGAGACACGGCGGCGGAGCCACCAGATCAGACCGAACACCGCGAAGTCGTAGAGCATTTCGTAGATCTGCGTCGGGTGGCGTGGTACCCCGAAGTCCGGCACGACGGTATTCGAGTTGGTGTACTGCGTTCCCCAGGGCAGGGATGTCGGCACCCCCTGGTGGTCGCCGTTGAAGAAGCATCCGATGCGCCCGATCGCCTGGCCGGCGATCATGCCCGGCGCTGACGCGTCGGCCAGCTTCCCGATCGGGAGGCGATGGACTTTGGCGTAGACGAGCCCGGCGACGATGCCGCCGAGGAGCCCGCCATAAATTGCCATCCCGCCCTCGTTGATGGCGATGATCTTCGTCGGATTCGCCACGTAGTACGGAAGCATGTCTACCACGTGGAAAAGCCGCGCAAAGACGAACGCGACCGGTACCGCCCACGTCGCCATGTTGACCGCGTCGTCCATGGGGACCCCGCGCCGCGCCGCTTCCTTGGCTCCGACGTAGCAGCCCGCGACGATTCCGAGCCCGATCATCAGCCCGTACCAGCGAAGAACGAGCGGCCCAATCTGGGCGATGATGGGGTCGATGGGAAGAACGAAACCGGTCAACGTGAGTCCTCAGCCTGGCGTATCAAGATTGTACTGAGTCCAGAACGGGTGAGCCACGGGCGCGTGGAGATCGCCGCCAGCGATTTCCGCCGGTCACAGGGCAGACAGGACTTCGACGGCGACTTCACCGGGATCGGCGTCCATGCGCGCGCGGTCGAGATACGCCACGACGCGGTCGATGACGTCCCGCGCGTGCCCTCCGTTGTTGGATACGACCGCCATGCCGAGCACGGCCAGATTCCAGTCGTCCAACGCCTCGATCTCGGCGACCGATACGGGGAACTGATTGCGAATTCGGGTGGTCAGGGACTGAACGATGCCGCGCTTGTCTTTTAAGGAGCGGGCCGCCGGAATGTGCAGCTCTAGGCGAGAAACACCGACGAACACTTCGACCTCCGCGGGCGACCATGATGTATAATCGCGCACATCTGGGCGTGTTTTTGGGGGCGGACGGGTCCCGGTGGGTCTCGCGGTCTTCAAAACCGTTGCGCGGCACTGTAGGGTGTCGCGGGTGGGTTCGACTCCCATACGCCTCCGCCGTTGACGCGGGTTGTTGGCTGCACAGTGGAGTGCAGCATTTTTATCATACGGGCCCGTCCGCGAGATCTCGCTGGAGATCGACAGGCTCGCTGGCCCAGAGTTCCCCGTTCGCAGCGCAGCTTTCGTGGCCGTCGCGAGGAAGCGAGCCAAGGACCTAGCCGAAGGCATATGAACATGGTCGACCGGCCCCATCGGGGCGCCAGGGCCGAAGGAGCGTAGTCGTGGCCAAGCGCGTCATGCATCGTCCGTTCTCGCCACCCCTGTATGACCCGCGCATGGAGCACGACGCCTGTGGCGTGGGCTTCGTCGCGAACATCAGCGGGGAGCGGACGCACGATCTCGTCGAGACCGCCATCCAGTCGGTCGTCAACGTGACGCATCGCGGCGCGGTCTCGGCCGATGGGAAGTCGGGCGACGGCGCCGGCCTCCTTCTGCAAATTCCCCAGCGGCTCTTCGACCGGGAGCTTCACAGCCTCCGGATGCGGCTGCCGCACGGCTGGCGCCTCGGCGTCGGCATGATCTTCCTCCCCCAGTCGAGCCGAAGCCTCGACCGCTCGGTCGCCCTCATCGAGCAGGCTGTGGAGCAGTTCGGGGCGCGGGTGCTCGGTTGGCGGCCGGTTCCCGTCAATCCGGACGCGCTGGGCGAGCAGGCGCGGACCACGATGCCCAACATCCAGCAAATCCTGGTTGGATTGCCTTCGACCCTCGAGGACGACGAGACCGAGCGCCGCCTCTACCTGATCCGCAAGAGCGTCGAGAAGGCGGCGAACGCGGAGGAGATCGATGATCTGTACATCGCCTCGTTCTCTTCCCGCACCGTTGTCTACAAGGGGCTGTTCGTCGCGCCGCAGATGGGTGAGTTCTACCCCGACCTGCACGATCCCGACTTCGAGTCCGCCATCGTGGTCTTCCACCAGCGGTACAGCACCAACACGTTCCCGAACTGGTATCTGGCCCAGCCCTTCCGGATGCTGGCCCACAACGGCGAGATCAATACCCTCTGGGGCAACCGCAACTGGATGCGGGCCCGAGAGGCGGAGCTGAGCTCGGAGGTCTGGGGCGAGCACGTCGAGGTCCTCAAGCCCGTCATCGATGAGACGGCGAGCGATTCCGCCTCCCTCGACAACGCGCTCGAGCTGCTCGTGCAGTCCGGTCGAAGCCCCGCTCACGGGATGATGATGCTGGTGCCAGAGGCCTGGGAGAAGATGCCGGACATGGATCCGGACCTCCGGGCCTTTTACGAGTACCATGCGCTCCTCATGGAGCCGTGGGATGGACCCGCCGCGGTCGCCTTCACCGACGGCATCGTTGCTGGCGCGTGTCTTGACCGCAACGGCCTGCGCCCGTCTCGGTACAAGGTGACGGACTCGGGCCTCGTCGTGAGCGCCTCCGAGGTGGGCGTGTTCGAGATCGATGACGCGCACGTCGTGGAAAAGGGGCGGCTGGCGCCCGGCGAGATGCTCCTCGTCGATACCGAGCACCAGCGTCTCTACCGCAATCGCGACGTCAAGCACCGCGTTGCATCGCAGAACCCGTACGGGTACTGGCTACGCCGAAAGCTGCTCCGGCTCCCCAGCTCCGGGTTCACCATATCCGCGAACGGGTCCGCCGAGGCTCGCCACGATCTCATCCAGATGCAGCGCTCGTTCGGCTACACCAACGAGGATCTGACGCACGTCCTCCAGCCCATGGCTGCCGAGGGGCACGATGCCGTTTGGTCGATGGGGGACGATACGCCGCTCACGGTCCTCTCGCACCACACGCGCCCGTTCTATGCGTACTTCAAGCAGCGGTTCGCCCAGGTGACGAACCCGCCCATCGACTCGCTGCGCGAAGAGCTGGTGATGAGCCTCAACACGTATGCAGGGCCGCGTCTCAGCATATTGGAGGAGACCGAGGAGCACGCGGCCCTGGTGGAGTTTCCGAGCCCGGTACTGATGGAGGGCGAGCTCGAGCGCGTCAAGCACTTGCCGGAGGCGCGGTTGCAGTCGCAGGTTCTGTCGTGCCTGTTCCCGGTGGCCGATGGCAGAGGCGGTCTCGGGCAAGCCGTGGAACGGGTCTGCACAGAGGCGGAGGACGCGATCCGCGCGGGGAAGGCCCTCATCATTCTTTCAGACCGCGGCGTCGATGCCCAGCACGCCCCGATCCCCATGCTTCTGGCCACCAGCGCCGTCCATCAGCACCTGATTCGCGTAGGGCTGCGCATGCGGGCGGACATCGTCGTCGAGACGGGCGACGCCTGGGACATCCACCACTTCGCCTGTCTGACGGGATACGGCGCCAGCGCCGTCGATCCCTACCTCGCATTCGAGACCGTCCGGACGTTCGCGGGCCAGCGAGGCATGGAGTCGCTGGATCCACAACAGGCCGTCGATAACTTTCGCGCCGCCGTAGAGGCCGGGCTCTTGAAGATCATGTCCAAGATGGGGATCTCCGCCCTCTCCGGTTATCGCGGCGCTCAGATTTTTGAGGCGATTGGCCTGAATCACGATCTCGTGGACTCGCGCTTCTTTGGCACCCCGAGCCGACTGGCCGGTGTGGGAATGGAAGAGATCGCCGACGACGTCCTGCGCCGGCATGCCATGGCCTTCGGCGAGCAGAGCGCCCCAACGGGCAAGCGCGGCCTGCCGGACCTGGGGTTCGTTCGGTTCCGTGGAAGCGGCGAATACCACGGATACAACCCCTTCGTCGTGCGGGCGATGCACAAGGCAACCCACGAGGGCGATTACGGGGCGTATCAGGAATTCGTCGCGCTCACCCAGAAGCACGATCCGGCCACGCTGCGGGACCTGATCCGCTTCCGTCCCGCGAAGCCCATCCCGTTGGATGAAGTCGAGCCAATTGAACAGATTTACCGGCGCTTCTATTCGACCGCTATGTCCTTGGGCGCCCTCTCGGTGGAGGCGATCCGAACACTCGCCATCGCCATGAATACCCTGGGGGCCAAGAGCAACAGCGGCGAGGGAGGGGAGGACCCGGACTGGTATCTCCACCCGTACAACGGGGTCCAGACGCACAATCGCATCAAGCAGGTGGCGTCTGCGCGCTTCGGGGTGACCTCGTGGTACCTGTCTCAAGCCCAGGAGATCGAGATCAAGATCGCTCAAGGATCGAAGCCAGGCGAGGGCGGCCAGCTACCCAAGCACAAGGTGAATGGCTTCATCGCGCGACTGCGGCACGCGATCCCGGGCATCCCGCTCATCTCGCCGCCGCCTCACCACGACATCTACAGCATCGAGGATCTGGCCCAGCTCATCTACGACTTGAAGCAGGCCAATCCAAGCGCGTACGTGGGTGTCAAGCTCGTCTCGGAGGCGGGCGTTGGAACGATCGCAGCCGGCGTCACGAAGGCCTACGCGGACTACGTGCTGATCTCGGGTGACTCGGGAGGCACCGGCGCATCGCCGCTCTCGTCAATCAAGAACGCTGGCTGCCCTTGGGAGTTGGGCCTGGCGGAGACGCAACAGGTCCTGGTGCTCAACGACCTGCGCGGGCGCGTCCGTCTTCGGACCGACGGCGGCTTGAAGACCGGGCGTGACGTGGTCATCGCTGCGATGCTGGGCGCCGAGGAATACGGGTTCGGCACTTCCGCGGTCGTTGCGATGGGGTGCGACATGGCCCGCCAGTGCCATCTGAACACCTGCCCGACCGGTATCGCGACGCAGCGCGAGGATCTTCGCGCCAAATTCACCGGCACACCTGAGATGGTCATCAACTACTTCTCCTTCCTCGCAATGGAAGTCCGAGAAATTCTCGCCAGCCTGGGCGCTCGGAGCCTCGACGAGGTCATCGGCCGGGTCGATCTCCTCGAGCAAGTTCACGAGGTGCCGAACGTCCGTGCCGGTGAGCTGGACTTGAGCGCCATCATCGCGGCACCGGATCCGACGGGATCGCGACCGATCAAGCAGATGCAGGACCGCAACGACCCACCGGCGAAGGACCCATTCCACGATCGGATCGTGAGCGATGCCGCCACATCCTGGGAATCGGGTTCACGCCTCGCCCTCTGTTATCCCATCACCAACGCGAACCGGGCCGTGGGCGCACGCCTCTCCCACGAGATCTCGCGTCGGCACGGCGCGGATGGCCTCCCCGACGGTACCCTGGAGGTGCGCCTCAAGGGCAGCGCGGGGCAGAGCTTCGGCGCCTTTTTGACGAAAGGCGTGCGCCTCATACTCGAGGGCGAGGCGAACGACTACGTCGGGAAGGGCATGGGTGGTGGCGAAATCATCCTTTTCCCGCCGCCAGAGGCCAAGTTCCTCGCGCACGAGAACATCATCATGGGCAACACCGTCCTGTACGGCGCAACCGGTGGCAACCTCTTCGCGGCCGGCCGCGCCGGCGAACGGTTCGCCGTGCGCAATAGCGGGGCCACGACGGTGATCGAGGGCGCGGGCGACCACTGCTGCGAGTACATGACAGGCGGAATCGTTGTCGTCCTCGGTCCGGTCGGGAGGAACTTCGCAGCCGGCATGTCCGCCGGCACGGCGTACGTGCTGGACGAAGCGGGAGACTTCCCCGGTAAGGTGAATCCGGAGCTGGTCGAGCTGGAGCGCCTGTGCGAGCACGACCGAATCGAGCGGCCGGACGACGCCGACGCCTTGCGCGCCCTCATCGAGGAACACGTGGCGCTCACGGGCAGCGTCCAGGGGCGACGGGTCCTGGACCACTGGGACGAGTATCTCCCCCGATTTTGGAAGGTCGTGCCTGATCCGCCAACGGTCCAGACCCACACGCCTGCCATGGTCGGGGCGGACACCGGCACCGAAGCCCCGAACTCCGCGCCCCCCGTCCCCACAACGGCCTGAGCTGGCCAGCGCGCGCGTTATTGCGCGCGGCTTCGCACGACCGAGCCCCCTTCGGATCGCGGACGGCGCTCCATCTGGGCGACCGCGACTCGCTTCGCTGGCCAGGACGCCGCGCCGGTAACGCGTCGCGCTGTCTGCGTCGTCGCAGCCCAGTAGGCCAGCATCGGGGCCGTCGCGACGGCTATGGACATTGCGCCCAGCGCGGCCGTACCCGGGAGACCACCACTTACCGGCCTCAGCACAAATTGGACCAGGTACGTGCACATGGCTCCAAACGATAGCGCCGTCGAGAAGGCTCGTGTGCGCGCATTCCCCAGGATGGCAGCGGTCGCGACGGGCCACACCACGTACCAGGGGGAGAAGAAGGGCGAGACGACGACGAAATAGAGAACGAAGATTCGCCAGACAGCGCCCAGCGCTCTGGGTCCCTCCTGCGAGAGAGTGCGGAGCTGGCTGAAATAGTAGCCGGCAAAGCAGACGAGGAGGAGGATCTGGGTCAGCTCGACAGCGCTGGCGCGCCATTCCGGCGCCCGCGCCGTAAGAAGCGCAGCGACGACGGCTGTGGGACTGTGGAAGTATTGCTGCGTCTCCCGGAGGAACCCGGTCGTCGGTCCATTGCGAAACGGGAGCCAGGCGAGGACCGTCAGTCCGAGGACTGGGGCCGCGCTGGTCAGCATCCAGCGCCGGAACCGCCCCCTCGTGAGCGCATCACGTATACCCGCGACGAGAAACGCGGGCACCGCCACCGCCACCGTCGCCTTGACGAGGAACGATACGCAGAGCGCCCAGACCGTCGGAGCGCTCGGCCCCCGCAGCCAGAATCCGACGGCCAGGACCGTCGGAAGGAGCGCAACCGCGTCGTTGTGCCCATTGCCGACGAGCTCGATGAGCACCAGGGGATTCCAGGCAAATGCGCAGCTCGCCACGACTCGCCGACCCGGTCCGAGAGGCGCTGCGGCCCAGGCCACGGCTGGAATCGCGAGGAGATACGCGGCGCTGCTCAGCGCCTTGAACGCGAGAAGGGTTCGGCCGATATCGCCGCCGCCCGCCGAGCCGGTGAAACGCGTCAACCATGGCCAGAGCGGGCCGTACGGCAGCGGGTAGTGTCCCCAGGCCGTGTAGGGGAAAAAAGGGTCGTGGGCCGCTTGCAGCGGAGGTACGACGAAGGGATTCTCGTGGTACACGCTCCAGATCCGGTCGGCTGACATGTAGTAGAAGATGTCGAGCGAGAACAATGGGTAGGTGACGAGCAGCGCCAACGTGGAGAGCGCGCCGGCGCCCAGCACGATCGCCATGCCGCGTCGGTCCGCGCACTGGCGTGCGGTCGCGATGGCCGCGAGGTACAGGGCGAAAAGCACGAGCAAGGTGACGACGAGTCCGAGCGTTGGCCCGAGTGACGGACCAGTAATGCGGGCAAACTGCTGCAGCGGTCGGGCCAAGCCAACGGAGATGGGATAGGGGAGGGCGAACCCGAGCGTGTACGTGGCGGCGGTGGCTGCGCCGAGGAGCGCCAGACGGACGGCGGGCGGCAGGGCCACCCACGGTCGCAGAACGCGGTCAACGTTCAAAGAACCCATCCACGTCTGGATCGGTAGAGCGAACGAATCGGGCGAGGGACGGGTAGCGCTTTCGCACCTCGTCGAGCATCTGGTGGGCGATCTCTCGGTAGGAGAAATGGCCCGCCGGCTTCGATCGCGTTTCGACGATATAGATCAGCTCGGCGAGATCCATCTTGAACAGCGCGCGGCGCCGGTAGCCGAGCGGCAGCGCATACTGACCGATTCCCGGCGCGGCATCCTCGATTCGCGCGGCTACGTCGCCCGCCTCCTCCATGGCGGCGCAATAGTCGTCCGCCACGTCCGCATCCACCACGGCCGCCGGCACATCGTACCCGTACGCTGGCGTGAAATCCTTGACGATCTGGATGCAATTGCGATGCCGGTGCAGATCGCGAAAGGCGCCGTTGTCGATGCAGAGGTCGAAGATGAGCTGATGACCGACCCGAGTCTCGCGGATCGGTTCGTCGTGCGGTCCGCGTGACGCGAAGGCCGTCGCCGCGAGCCCATCGAGGCGCTCGACGGGCCAGGAGCGGATCGCGTTGAGGATCTGCTCGTATGCCAGGTTCGAGGCGCGGTAGAGGAGGGTCGCCGCAAGCTCGGTGCGCAGATCGGACGGCTGTACGAGGGTGACTCCGCGGGTGCCGTCGGGAGCTTCATCGCGCGGGAGGAGAGCGGCTTGCCGCCGGAGCTCGCCATAGGTCGCGGTGACGTAAGGGCTCGCTTCCGTGTAGCGCACGAGGGTGGGGGCCGCGGCCGCGCCGGTCGCCACGATCTCCCGCGCGCGATCGACGAAGTCTGCCGCGTTGGGATCGGGCGTACGCTGGAGAAAGGCCGCGATCTCCGCGTCCAAACGGATCGCTGGCGGGTTGTACGCTGGCTCGCTTGCGGCCGCACGCAGCTCGGCAGCGATCTCTTTTAGCTCACCAAGGGGCAGCGACGCGAGCCGCCGGATCTGGCGCTCGAGGGTCCGCGCGCTACAGATGTAGCCGAGTCCGGTGTACGTGCTCGATGGCAATAGGTACCGGGCTACGTCGAACGCCCGCGCGCGAACGGTGCGCCGATACTCATCGTCGCCCATCTCCTTCGGCCGCTGGTCGGCGTATCGGCGCTCGAAATGCTCGAGGACGGTGCGATGAACCGTCCGGTACGCGGAAAAGAGCCGATCACACGTTTGCGCGAATGCGCCCTCGAGCGGCGAGCCACGGAGCTCGGGCGGCGTGTAATAGCGACGGCGGGTGAAGTCCTGGTACCGCGTGGAGCTTTCCTGCGCGTCGACCAGCTGTTCGTCGAGGATCTCGATTGCCGCGACGATGGACACGTTTTCGGTGATCATCGTGACGTGCGCGAGGTCTGCGATGGACGAGTGCCCATAGGCAAAGTAGAACTGCTCGTAGAATCGGCTCGCGCCCTCCTGCGAAAGCTCGCTCACCCACTCCTGATACGGCCGCGCCGATCTGCTGAACTTGGCGATGGCGTAACCGCCGGGCTCGGGCAGCGTGCCGATGACCGAGAAGATTCGCCGTTCGTCGGACATCCCACGTCCTCATGCGCTCGAATGAGTCGATGATAAGGCACCTGGCTGGCCCACCGGCTTGACCGCGGTGTCCACAGCGGCTACCGGCTGGTCTTTTGGCGACCCCGATCGCAATGTGATCGATTCGTAATCTTGTTCGTTGGGCGCAACGGCTCCTATAATGGCATGCTCGGAGCGCAACGCGATTCGTAACAGATCGTAACAGCGGCTCTGAACGCCGCAACCGCTCGGAGGCAACCTGCTCGCCTCGACCTGTGCGCGCGTCCTCCTCACGTTGTGTTTTCTCGTTTCGGTCACGGCCGGGCCCGTGGAGCTGAGCCAAGCCCAGCAGCTTCACGGCTACGTCACCCCGTCCGAGACCAGGAAGGACGCCGCGGCCCCACCATCGCAATCGTCGCCTACCGCGGCTGCCGGCGCCACCACCGGCGCTGGCACGTCCACTCCACTGCCGACGGGAGACCAGACAGCGGCGTCCGATTCGTCGGGCGCGTCGACCGCGGACGATAGCGGCACCCTGGCTGGAGGGGCGGACGTGACAGCCCAGCGCGTCATTCCCCACGTGAGCGGGCCCCAATACGGCATGAACATCTTCGTGTGGGACAAGCCGCTCACCATCGACCGAGACCTGCGCAAGGTCACCAGCGCGCAGTTTGGCTGGCAGAAGACGCTCTTTCAATGGCGACTCATCGAGCCGGAGCGCGGCGTCTTCGACTGGTCCGCTGCCGATGCCGTCGTGCGCGCGTCGAACGATGCCGGCGTGAGGGTGATCGCGCGGCTGGATTTCCAGCCCGATTGGGCGCGAGCCGATGGCGCGCACAATGGACCGCCGGACAACTACGACGACTTCGGCGACTTCGTTCAGGCGCTGGTCGATCGCTACCAGAGCGGCTCCCCGTACGGCACCATCGATGCGATCGAGGTGTGGAACGAGCCGAATCTCTGGCGCGATTGGGGCGGCGCCTCGATCGGGCCGGGCAGCGCCGCCAATTACGTGCGGCTCCTCTGCACCGCGTATCGGGCGGCGAAGCAGACGTCCGCCGACATCGTGGTGATCAGCGCGGCGCTGACGCCCACGGGTACCTTGAATTCCGAGGCTGCTAATGACGTCGTCTTCACGCAGTGGATGTACGACGCGGGCGCGAAGCCCTGCTTCGACGTGCTGGGGGCCCATGGAGCGGGCTACAAAGCGCCGCCGTGGGTTGGGACCGCCGAGCTGGCGGCCAATCCGCTCTGGGGCGGGGATCAGTCGTTCGGATTTCGCCGCGTCGAGCAGCTCCGCGACGTGATGGTGCGAAATGGCGATGCCGGCAAGCAGATCTGGCTGACCGAGTTCGGATGGTCGAGCGATCCAATCCATCCGAGCTATGCGTGGCACCGAGTCTCCGAACAGGACAAGGCGGACTACGTCGTCGAGGCCTATCGATGGGCCTACCTCCACTGGCAGCCCTGGATCGGGGTTATGGTGCTCTGGAACATCGCGTCGCCGGATTGGAACGAGAGTCGCGAAGAGTACTGGTGGAGCGTCACCGATCCGGACGGGTCGACGCGGCCGGCCTACGACGCCCTCGTCGCCGCCCGAAAGAGCGGCTATCTCCCGGACATCAACTGATCGCCGCGTGAATCGAGCCCTGGCGTCGGTTCCCCGCCTGGTCCTCATCGCTGCCGTTTTCCTCATCCCATACGGCTGTGGCCCCCTCCGGCTGCCCTCGCCGCGGCCCACCGGGGCACCGGAGGCCGCGATCCACGTGTTTCTGTGGGGCAACCCGCAGACGACCGATCGAGATCTGAAGCTGGCCAGGGACGCCGGATTCACCTGGGTGAAGCAGCGCTTCGAGTGGCGCAACATCGAACGGGACGCGAAGGGTCGGTTCGAGTGGAACGAGCCCGACCGGATCGTCAACGCCGTCCGAGCCCAGGGCTTGAAGCTGGTCGCTCGGGTCGACGGACACCCTGGCTGGTCCCGAGCCGACGGCCTTTACCCCGATGACGGCCCGCCCGACCGACTTTCCGACTGGACTGACTATCTCTCCGCGCTCGCTTCGCGGTACAAGGGCCGGATTCAGGCGTATGAGATCTGGAACGAGCCGAACCTCTCCCGCGAATGGGGCGACCGCGAGCCCAGCGCCGACGAATACGTGGCGCTGCTGAAGGCGAGCTACGCGACCATCAAGCGCGCGGACCCCGACGCGCTGGTGGTGACGGCCGGCCTATCACCGACAACGGACAACAGCCCGGCCGCGCACCCCGACGCCATCTATCTCCGCGACATGTACGCCGCTGGGGCCAAGGGATCGTTCGATATTCTGGGCGTTCACGCGGCCGGCTTCAAAGCCCCGCCCGAGACGGATCCGGGCGTTGCGGCGAACGATCCCGCCCTGACCAATCACGATCCGAGCAGCCCTGAGCTTCGGCGCTCATATGTATTCCGGCACGTCGAGGACATGCGCCAGATCATGGTCCAGCAGGGCGACGGCGACCGCCGCATGGCCGTGCTGGAGATGGGATGGGACAGCGATCCGCGCCCGGGATCCCCGTACGCGTGGCACAGCGTCACCGAGCAGCAGAAGGCCGACTACCTCGTCCGCGCCTTCAAATACGCGCGCGCCAACTGGCCCTGGATGGCCTTCATGACCGTGATCTACATGCCCGACCCGACGTGGAAGGGAGATCAGGAGCAGCTTTTCTGGAGCATCTCGAACCAGGACGGAACGCCGCGCGACGCGTACCGCGAGCTGAAGTCGTATCTGACGGCGTCATGACCCGCCGCTCCCGGCGACTTTCACGGACACCTCCGTGGTGACGGGCGCGCCGAACGCGGACTGCGCGACGATGACCAGCGTGTGGTCGCCGGCGCGAATTCCCCGCGGCGTCCATTCGAAGGCAAAGCCGCTGGCCGTCCAGTCGGGGTGCTGGAAGATGCCCGCCACGTCCGGCCGCGTCGTGCCGTAGTCCGCCGCGCCCAGATACCGCCCGCTGCCCGGCCCACCGTCCAGGAAGACGTCTACGGCGGTGATCGACGTTCCGACACCGCGCGGATCGACCGCCCAACCGCCGATGGTCATCGGCTCGCCGTTGGAGATCGTTTCTCCGTCATTCACGGTGTCGATCGACACAACGGGATCGGTTGGAGGGGTCATGGTCGCGTAATGGACGGGCTCGGCGGTCGCCGTCGTCACGGAGCCGACGGCCGGGGTAGGGGTGATGGGAATAGGCGCGGTCGGGGTTGTGAGCTGCAACGACGGCGCCAGGCCGCCCGTCGTTGGCGTTATCGCCGCCCCGCTTCCGGTCGGAAGCGGGGTCGTGGCGAGGGACGTCGGGAGCGCAGGGACGCCGCCCGGGATCGTCATCGCGGTTGGCAGAGATGTGAGCAGCTGGTTGAAGTTGCTCAGGCCCGTCATCGTTGATAGCGCGCCGGCGGGGATCGTCGGCTGGGAGCTGCTCCGCTGGTTCGAAGCGCCGATGAGGGTCGGCGTGGACGCTGCGCCATTCTGCGCTGGCGGCTGCGTGCTGGCGCCGAGAAGGATGGCCGCCGCTGACCCCAGGGCCACGACGCCAACGAGCCAGGGAACGCGCGACGCAAAACGATGCATGGGAACCTCTCCATGGATTGGGGGATTCAGCGCCGTGATGGGCGCTGGAGGAACGGGATGGCGGATGTTCCAGCCGCTGCGGGTGCATGCCGCGGCGACCCATCGCCACTCGGAACGGGTGTCTTTATGCGGCGTGGGCGGAGATAACGTGGTTGCCTTGGGTGAACTCCGGGTTAACAGGAGCCGGACCGTGCATAATAGTGACCACCACCATGATGCGTGACGAAATCCGGACCATCGTCGCCGAGGCCGTGCGGCGCGCTCAGGCGGACGAGCAGCTTCCCGCCGTCGGGGTTCCCGAGATCGCCATCGAGCGGCCGGCCAACCCTGGCCACGGCGACTATGCGTCGTCCCTGGCGCTGCGCATGGCGCGCGCCGCGCGGCTTCCGCCCATGACGATCGCGAGCACGGTTGCCACCCACGTCACGCTGCCGCCATCGGTCGCCTCGGTGCGGGTCGAGCCACCGGGCTTCATGAACTTCTTCCTCTCGTCCGACTGGCTCACCTCCCAGGTCGATGCGATTCTGGCCGAGGGCCCGCGGTACGGGGCCATTGATCTGGGCAGGAAGCAGCGGGTGCTCGTCGAGTACGTGAGCGCCAACCCGACGGGGCCGTTGCACGTGGGGACCGGACGCGGCGCCGCGTTGGGGGACAGCCTCGCGCGTGTCCTCACATGGGCCGGCTACGACGTGAGCCGCGAGTACTACGTGAACGACGCCGGATCGCGCATGGAGGCGTTCAACGGCAGCGTCTTCGCCCGGTACGCGCAACACTTTGGCTTGAACGTTCCCATTCCAGAAGATGGGTACCCTGGCGATTACGTGCGGGATCTGGCCGCGGCCATCGCCAGCACAGACGGGCGACGGTTTCTGGAGATGGAGCGCCAGCAGGCCGAGGCGGAGATCGGGCGGAAGGGAATGGACCTCATCCTGGGCCAGATCCGCGAAGACCTGGAGCGGCTCAACGTTCGGTTCGATCGGTGGTTTTCCGAGCAGTCGCTGTACGACGACGGCGCGGTCGACCGGGCGATCGAGGCGCTACGCGAGCGCGGGTACGTCACCGAGCGCGAGGGAGCCATCTGGTTCACCTCGTCGGCGCTGGGCGACGACAAGGACAACGTGCTGGTCCGCAGCAATGGGCTGCCGACCTACTTCGCCTCCGACGTCGCCTATCACTACGACAAGCTCTTGGGCCGCAAGTTCGATCTGGCCATCGATATTTGGGGCGCCGACCATCAGGGGCACGTTCCGCGGATGAAGGCCGTGGTATCGGCGATTGGCGACGATCCCTCGCGTCTCGTCGTGCTCATCTACCAGCTCGTGAACCTCGTTCGGCAGGGTCGGCCGGTCGCCATGGGGAAGCGCACGGGGACGTTCGTCACGCTGCGGGAAGTGCTCGACGAGGTCGGGCCGGACGCCGTGCGCTTCTTTCTCGTGGGCCGCTCGGCGGACGCGATGATGGATTTCGACCTCGATCTTGCCAAGGCCCAGTCCGACGTCAACCCCGTCTACTATGTGCAGTACGCGCACGCGCGCATCGCGAGCATCATGCGTCGGGCCGCGGATGTCGATTTCGTCGATGGCGACGTGCGCCGCCTCGAGCACCCGGCGGAGCTGGCGCTGATCCGCAAGATGCTCGCCTTCCCGGAGATCGTGGCGGACGCAGCCAGCTCCATGGCACCGCACTCCTTGCCCCATTACGCGCAGGAGCTGGCGACCAGCTTCCACGCCTTTTACGACGAATGCCGAGTGATCGGGGAGGACGAGGCGCTGATGAAGGCGCGCCTGAAGCTGGTCGGCGCCTGTAAGGTGATGTTGGCCACGACGTTGGATCTCATTGGCGTCAGCGCGCCCGACGAGATGTAGGCGTCGTGTACAATTGCGCCCGGAGGGGTCGCATAGTCTGGTCTAGTGCGGCCGACTCGAAATCGGCTGAGCCGCAAGGCTCCGGGGGTTCAAATCCCTCCCCCTCCGCCGGCGCGGCTCGGGCCAGATGAGCCGCACATCGGGGATTAGCGCAGCCTGGTAGCGCGCTTCGTTCGGGACGAAGAGGTCGGCAGTTCAAATCTGCCATCCCCGACCACAGACAAACCGAGTCGCTAGACCGCGCCGGTTTGCTTGCCGCGGCCGCCTTTCGCATCCGGCGCACCTTCATCCACCTCTGGTCGCTCGTTCATCTTCGCCGCGTTCCAGAGCCGGTCCAGCTTCTCGAGGCCCAGCTCTTCCGGGCGCACTCCCGCCTGCCGGCACTGGGCCTCGATCCAAGCGAATCGACGGATGAACTTCTCGTTGGCTTCCTGCAAGGCAAGCTCTGCCGAAAAGCCGAGCCGCCGGCCGAGGTTCACCAGCGCAAAGAGCACGTCGCCCAGCTCCTCCCGCTGGTGGTCGAGCGTCGCGGCGGCCGCGAGCTCGTCGATCTCCTCGTGCGCTTTGGCCGTCACGCCGCTGATGTCCGGCCAATCGAAGCCGACCTCCGCGACGCGCTGCTGAATCGCATCGGCGCGCTCGAGGGCCGGCATCGCCGCCGGGATGCCGTCGAGGATCGAACCTTCCTCTTCGCGAGCGCTAGATCGCGCGCTCATGCGGCTTTCGCCGGCGTTGCGAGAACGTGGCGCGCGATCGCTCGCGTCGGTCATCGCCGCTCCCGTCGCGGTGTGGGTCACGGTAGCTCACTCCAGCTATGATAGTGGCATTCACCAGACGTTCTCGGGAGGCATTCGTGCGTGATTTCGCGCGGCGCGCCCTCGACGTCGCGACCTTGCGAGGCGCGACGTACGCCGACGTGCGCATCGATGAGCGGCGCGTCGAGTCCATCGGCGTCAAGAACGGCGTCGTCGAAGCGCTCCTGTCCGAGGAAGGCCAGGGTTTCGGTGTGCGCGTCCTCGCCGATGGCGCGTGGGGCTTCGCCGCCAGCGCCGTATTGAGCGCGACAGAGGTGGATCGCATCGCCGCGCTGGCCGTGGAGATCGCCCGGGCCAGCGCGCTCGCCAAGCGAAGCGACGTGGATCTCGGCCCGCCGGTCGTCTCCCGCGGCTCCTATCGAACTCCTGTGGAGCAAGACCCCTTCTCCATCCCCGTCGACGCCAAGGTTGCGCTTCTCCTTCAGGCGGATGCCGAGATGCGCCGGGTCGCGGGCGTGTCGGTCGCGGAGGGGTCGCTCGAATGCCAGCGCGTGCGCAAGATCTTCGCGAGCACCGAGGGCAGCGACGTGGAGCAGGAGCTGGTGGAGACGGGCGCCGGCATCGTTGCGATGGCGGTCGGTGATGGCGAGGTGCAGACTCGCTCGTTTCCCAATAGCTTCGGACGGCACCAGGGGTGCGGCGGTTGGGAGCTGGTGCAGCGCATGCGGCTCGTGGAGAACGCCCCTCGCATCGCCGAGGAGGCGGTAGCGCTCCTTTCAGCCCCCCAGTGTCCCTCCGACGTGACCACGGTGATCATCGATCCGACCCAGATGGCGCTCCAAGTCCACGAATCGTGCGGACACGCGGTGGAGCTGGACCGCGTGCTCGGGATGGAAGCGGCCTACGCCGGCACCAGCTTCCTCACTCCCGATCGAATTGGCTTCCAGTATGGCTCCGAGCACGTGACCATCGTCGCGGATGCGACGGTCCCCGGTGGAATGGGTACGTTCGGCTGGGACGACGAGGGTGTCCCGGCCACGGTCACCCCAATCGTCGACCACGGCCGTTTCGTCGATTACCTCACGTCGCGCGAAACGGCGGCGCGCTTCGGGAAGCCGAGCAACGGCACGGTCCGTGCGCAGGACTGGAGCCGTTTGCCCATCATTCGCATGACGAACATCAATCTCCTTCCCGGCCCATGGGCGCTCGACGATTTGATCGCGGACACCGACCGCGGCCTCTACCTGTCGACGAATCGGAGCTGGAGCATCGACGACAAGCGGCTGAACTTCCAATTCGGCACCGAAGCCGCGTGGGAGATCGTGGGGGGAAAGCTGGGACGACTGTACCGAAACGCCACCTACGGCGGTATCACCCCAGAGTTCTGGCGCTCGTGCGACGCGGTGTGCCGCGAATGGCAGATGTGGGGCGTGACGAACTGCGGCAAGGGTCAGCCCTCCCAGGCCATGCACGTCGGGCACGGGGCCGCCGCCTCGCGATTCCGGGGCGTTCGGGTGGGAATCGCGTGAGCACACGGATGGACTGGAATGCTTGGTGAGGACCGCCTCCAACGGATAGCAGCCTCGGCCATCGATTCGTCGGCGGCGAATGAGACCGAAGTCGTCATCACTTCCCAGGAGAGCGCCCTCACCCGCTTCGCCAATTCGACCGTTCACCAGAACGTTTGGGACTCAACGGTGGAGATTCGGGTGCGCGCCATCGTCGGCTTGCGAACCGGCGTCGCATCCACAAACCAGCTCGACGATCGCGCGATCGTCGCGACGGTGGCTCGCGCGGTGGACGCGGCGCGCTTTGCCCCGGAGGATCCGGAGTTCCGCGGACTCCCCAAACCGCGGCCGATCCCTCCCGCTCTTGCCTTTTCGTCGGCGACCGCGGACTACTCGCCCGAGCGCCGCGCCCGTGATGTGAAGGCGATCTGCGATTGCGCCCTGGCACACGGGCTGAACGCGTCCGGCGCGTGGAGCACTGAGACGATGGAGATCGCGGTGGCGAATTCCCACGGCGTGTGGGCCTATGCGCCACGCACCCACGCGTCCCTGAAATCGGTGATCATGGGAGAGGACAGCTCGGGATACGCGGAGCGAACGGGGGTCGATGCGAGCGCCATCGACGTCGATGCTGTCGCGCAGGAGGCTGTTGCGAAGGCGCTTCAGAGCCGCGCCCCAGTCCCGCTCGATCCGGGCGCGTACCGCGTCGTGCTGGAGCCTTACGCGGTCGGCACAATGATCGATTACCTCGCGTACATGGGCCTGGGCGCCCTGGCGGTCCAGGAGGGCCGCAGCTTCATGAACGGCCACTTCGGCGAGCGGATCGTGGGCGAGAACATTAGCCTGTGGGATGACGGCATCGACCCGACGGGCGTCCCGATCCCCTTCGATTTCGAGGGCGTCCCCAAGAGGCGCGTGGACTTTTTCGAGCGGGGGATCGCGCGGGGTGTCGTATACGACACGTACACCGCGGGCAAGGAGGGCAAAGAGTCCACGGGGCACGCCCTCCCTGCGCCCAACACGTACGGACCTGTCCCGCTCAATATGTTCCTCGCGACAGGGGACGCGGACCAGGCGTCGCTGCTCCGAGGGATCGACCGGGGCATCTGGGTCACGCGATTCCACTACGTCAATGTCGTGCACCCGACTCGGACCATCCTGACGGGGATGACGCGCGACGGCACCTTCCTCATCGAGAATGGGGAGATCTCGCAACCCATCCGCAATCTTCGCTTCACGCAGAGCGTCCTCGCGGCCTTGTCATGCGTGGAGACGATCGGCCGCGAAGCGGTGATGCTGCAGGATGAGGCGGGCGGCACGCGGGTGCCCGCGCTTCGGATCGCGGAGTTCCACTTCTCAAGTGCGACACAGTTTTGACGACGGCGCGCCAACGTCTCGCCGCGCAAGGTACGCTTGACGCCATGGATCGCTCTGCCCTGGAAGAGCGACTCGGCGTTCGGTTTCGGGACGGCTCGCTCCTCGATCTGGCACTGACCCACAAGTCCGCTGTAAACGAGGGGCTGAGCGCCGCCGACAACGAGCGCCTCGAGTTCCTGGGCGACGCCGTGCTTGGCGCGGCCGTGGCTGATCTCCTCTACCGTTCGTTCCCGGAGGAGCCGGAAGGCTCGCTGACCAACATGCGCGCCACGCTGGTCCGGCAGTCCAGTCTCGCGGCCTGGGGGCGGAGCCTGGGCCTGGCGGCCCACATCAGGATGGGACGTGGTGAGGAGGAGCGAGGGGGGCGGGAGCGCGACGCCCTGCTCGCCAGCGTGCTGGAGGCGGTGATCGGCGCCGTCTACGTCGATCTGGGCTACGCGGCTGCCGTGGCGGTGATCCGTCCGTTCGTGGAACGGGCGATTCCGGGACTCTCACCGTCTCGGCGCGCTCTCGATCCCAAGTCCGAGCTGCAATTTCGGATTCAAGCGCGCCGGGGCGCCCTCCCCGCCTACGTCGTTTTGCAGGTGGAAGGGCCGGAGCACCGACCGCGGTTCACCGTCCAGGTCTCCACCGACGATGGAATTTCCGCTATTGGCTCGGGCTCGTCCAAGCAAGCGGCCGAGCAGCAGGCCGCCGCGCGAGCGCTCGAGATGCTGGAAGAATCCGCGTCGTGACCTCCCTCTCCTTTGCGGGTTCCAGGTCCGTGCTCGGAAGTCGTTCGTGTTCCTGAAGCAGCTGGAGATGACCGGCTTCAAGAGCTTCGCGCAGACCGTGCGCATCGAGCTGGGCCCCGGTCTGACCGCGATCGTCGGGCCGAACGGAAGCGGGAAGAGCAACATCGTAGACGCAGTCCGCTGGGTTCTTGGCGAGCAGAGCGCGCGAGCCATCAGGGGAACCAAGAGCGAGGACGTCATCTTTGCCGGCAGCGCGATGCGCCGCCCGCTTGGGATGGCCGAGGTTACCCTGGTCCTCGACAATACCGACCGCCGCGTGGCGATCGACCTCGCCGAGATCTCGGCTGCTCGACGGCTTTATCGCTCCGGCGAAACCGAGTACCTGTTGAACCGCCGGCGGACGCGGCTTCGCGACGTGCTGGACGTCGCGGGTCAGGCCGGACTAGGACCGGACTCCTATTGCGTGGTGGGCCAGGGCGCCATCGACCAGCTCGCGCTTCAGCGGCCGCAGGAGCGCCGGGCCCTCATCGCCGACGCCGCGGACATCCGGCGCTTTGAAGCGCGGCTAGCGGAGATCGAGAGCGATCTCCTCCAAACGCAGCAGAACGCGCTTCGCATCTCCGCCGTCACGGCCGAAGTTCGGCCGCAGCTCGACCGTTTGCGGGTGCAAGCGGACCGGGCCCAGCGGCATCGCGACGTTCGGGACGAGGTGGAGCAGCTCGCCGTCGCATGGTACGGGCGCGCGCTGCCCGAGGGCAGAGAGCGGCTGGCGGAGGCAGAGCGCCGCGGTCGCGCGCTCAGCGCGCGGGCCGAGGAGCTGCGTGCGACCCTGGGCGAGATCGATCGACGACGCGCGGCCCTTCACGGCGAGGCGGCGGCCGCTCGTCAACGCATGGCAGCGGCCAGCGTCGCGCTTCAGGACCATCGCGCCCGACGAGAGAAGGAGCGCCTGGAGCGGGCGGCCGTGGCCGAGCGGCTCCAGAGCGTGGAGACTCGGTCCAGTGCGCTCCGCCTCGAGCTGGCCGACGCGGAAGCGGAGCACGCCGCCGCGAAGGCTGCCTTGGAGCGCAGCAGCGCCTCGCTGAAAGACTCGCAGACGGCGACGCCAGTGGCGGCCGACGACCACGATGTGCGCGAGGCCCGCGCCTACCTCGATGAGGCTCGCTCCCTTGCATCCAGGGTGCAGGCGGCCGCGCAGCGCAGCCAAGCTGCGCTGGTGGCGATCGAACGGGAAGACTTCCAGCTTCGTGCGCGACTCGAAGGCCTGGCGGCATCGGCGGGACAGCGCGCCGAAGCGGAGGAGCGACAGGCTGCGCTCATCGCGGCCATCGGCGAGGCGGACGCGCGCAGGCAGGCGTTGGAGCTTGACCTGGCGGCCGTCGAAGAGAGGATCGCCCGCGCTCGGATCGACGCTGCGCGCGATGCCGCGAAGCGCGAGAGCGCCGGCGCGGCCCTCCGAGAGGCGCGGCGGGCGCTCGACGGCCTGTTGGGGGAAGAGCGGGCCATTGCAGGCCTCAACACGGCGCCGCGCGGATCCAGCGCCCGTCTGCTCTCTGCCGTCGTCGACGTGCCGCTCCGGTATCGCCGCGCCATCGCGGCGGCCCTCGGGACCGCTGCTCAGTACCAGGTGGTCGCTGCGAAGGACACGGCCTGGTTCGTCGATGACGGGCAGCGCGGACCCGACGTCGAACCGGTCCTGGTGCCGGATTCTGCGACGAACGAGCCAGCCGATGGGGATGACTTCCGAGCCTGGGTGGCGCGCATCATTGGCGACGCGCAGCCGTACGAGCTCGCGATTGACCTCGTCACGGCGCGCGGCGCGAATGCGTTCGTCCGGCGGTATCTGGGCACGACGATCGTCGTTGCTTCCCTTGCGGAAGCTCGGTCTGTGGCCCAGCGCCTGCGCGAGGCGGTCTCAGCGGGAGCGCCTCGCGTGCCGTTCCACGTCGCGAGTGCGGACGGGCACTGTCTCGGCGCGGACGGCGAGCACCGCGTCGGCCTGCGCGCCGCCGACGATCGCGCCGTAGAGCTGGAGGAGCGCAAGTCCGCGCTGGCCATCCGGATCGCGGATGCCCGCCGACAGGTGGCTGCTCTGGAGGAGGAGTTTCGCGCGACCTCGGAGGCCGGCGCCGCCACCCGAGAGGCGATGGGCACGGAGGAAGCGGAGCGCGTTCGGATAGTGGCCCGGGTGAAGGAGATCGAAGGAGGGTTGACGAGCCTGCGTGGGCAGCTGGACGCCGAGAGCAAACGGCTGGCCCGCCTCGATCCGTCGGGCGCATCTGCGGAGATCGAGGGGCGCATCGCGGCGAACGCGAAGCGGGCGGCGGCCACTCGGGCCGAGCTGGAAGGGATCCTCGCCGATCTTCGGGATCGCGAGGCGGCGGTGGGTCGCGCTGAAGAAGGACTTCGCGCGGCGATGGATCGCCACGCGACCGCGTCCGTGGAGCGAGCCCTCGCGGAGGAACGCCTGGCCCGCATGGTCGACGCCGTGCAGCGGGATTCGCGCGAGGTCGATCGACTGGCAGCGCGCATCCAGACGCTGCAGTCGGAATTGACCCGACTTGATCGCGAGGGCGAAGTGCTCCGCCTGCGCCTTGACGGCCTCAACGATTCCATTGCCGCGTGGGATGCGAAGGTGGCCGCGGAGGAAGCCAACCTGGCGGCGGAGTCCCAGGCCGCAGCCGCGAACGTGGAGGCTGCCGAAGCAACCGCCCGCGAATTCGAATCGGTGCAGACAGAGCTTGCAGATGCCCGCGCCGAGCAGGCCAGCGCTGGCGCAGATGCGGAGCACGCGCGGGGAATCGTTGCTCGGCTCGAGGCAGAGGCGAGCGGCGTCGCGGAGGCGCTCGGAGTCGACGCGGTCGCCGTCCTGCAGGGGACGTCACGGCGGCCTGACCTCGGCGCGCTCGACTCGGACACGCTCGAACGGCGCCTGCTGCGCGCGCAACGCGAGCTCCGCAGCATCGGGTCGGTGGACTACGGCGTGCTGGCCGAGTATGCCGTCGTGCGGGATCGCTATCAGTTCCTGACCGAGCAGCTCGAGGATCTCAATCGGGCGGAAGCGGCTATTCGTGAGGGGATGGCGGAAGCCCGCCAGCAGATGCGGGACCGCTTCGCGCGCGCGTTCGACGAGACGAACCTGCGGTTCAAAGAGATGTTTCGTGAGCTGTTCCGCGGTGGCGACGCCGAGCTGCTCTTGATTGGCGACCCGGAGAGCACGCAGTGCGGCATCGACATCGCCGCGCAGCCGCCGGGAAAGCGCCAGCACCGAATGGCCACGCTGTCCGGGGGCGAGCGCTCCCTCGTTGGGGCCGCGCTCCTCCTGGCCCTTATCAGCGTCAACCCGAGCCCATTCTGTATGCTTGATGAAGTCGATGCCGCGCTGGATGAGACCAATGTGCAGCGGTTCGTCTCGTCGATCCGCGACATGTCACAGTCCACGCAATTCATCCTCGTCACACACAACCGCGCGACGATGGAGATGGCGGACGCCCTCTACGGGGTTACGATGACCCCGGGCGCGATCTCGCAAGTGGTTTCGATTCGGCTCGAAGCCGCGATCCCATAGGGCGCGCATGCACAATGGCGGCCGCGGGTCGGCTCTCCGGCGGGGCGACCGGCAGTGGCGCGCGAGGAGACCGTGTTTCGCAGAATTTTTCGCAGGGAAGAGAAGGATCCGAAGCTCGAGGCGGGCGTCCGAAAGACGCGGTCCAGCTTTTTCGGGCGCATCGCCGTCCTCCTTCGGCGCACCGAGGTCACGGAGGACGTTTGGGATGAGCTGGAGGAGCTGCTCATCGGAGCTGATGTCGGTGCGGCCACGACCGACGTTCTCCTCCAGGAGATGCGGGGCCGATTCCGACGGGGCGAGTTCCGCACGGGGGACCAGCTCAACGAAGCGCTCCAGGAGCGGCTCGTCGAGCTGCTCCGAACGGACACCGCCAGCCTGCCCCTCCTGAGCGAGGGGCTCACCGTCGTCCTGATGATCGGTGTGAATGGCGTCGGCAAGACGACGACGATCGCGAAGCTCGGGCACTACTGGCGCGGCGAGGGTCGCCGCGTCATGCTCGCGGCAGGCGACACCTTTCGCGCTGCCGGGATCGAGCAGCTCGAGGTGTGGGCCGACCGGATTCAGATTCCATGTGTCGGGGCGCAGCCCGGCGCTGACCCGGCCGCCGTGGTGTACGACGGCATCGCCGCGGCCACGGCCCGGGGTTTCGACACCTTGATTGTGGATACGGCGGGTCGACTCCATACGAAGACGAATCTCATGGAGGAGCTGAAGAAGGTGCGTCGCGTGGTGGATCGTCACAACGTGCCTGCGCGCTCGCTCCTGGTCCTCGACGCGACCACAGGCCAGAATGCCGTATTGCAGGCGCGAGCATTCGCCCAGGCGGCCGGGCTGGACGGAATCGTGGTCACGAAGCTGGACGGGACCGCCAAAGGGGGCGTGTTGTTCTCAATCGTTCGCGAGCTGGGCGCGCCCGTTCGCTTCATCGGAACGGGCGAGCGCGTCGACGATCTGAGCCCCTTTGACCCAGAGGCGTTCGTCGCATCGCTCTTCGCGGTCGACGCGGTGGATGTGGACCAGTGACGCCGCGTCGCCTCGGACCCGCGTGGGAGGCACACAATGTTTGACAGCCTGTCTGAGAAGCTCCAGGCCGTATTCGATCAGCTCGGACGGAAGGGCAAGCTCGGCGAGAAAGACGTCGACGAGGCGCTGAGGCAGGTCCGACTGGCGCTCCTCGAAGCCGACGTGAACTTTCGGGTCGTGCGGGACTTCGTGGCCCGCGTGAAGGAGCGCGCCATCGGCGCCGAGGTGCTCCAGAGCCTGTCCCCGGCTCAGCAGGTCGTCAAGATCGTGCACGAGCAGCTGATCGAGCTGCTGGGTGAGCCCGCGCGCCTCTCTCACGCTTCGGCGCCTCCGACCGTCATCATGCTCGTTGGCCTGCAGGGATCGGGAAAGACCACGACCGCTGCGAAGCTCGCGGTCCTGCTCCGCAAACAGGGGAACCAGCCGCTGCTCGTCGCAGCGGATCCCTATCGTCCCGCCGCCATCAGCCAGCTTCAGATTCTCGGCAAGCAGACCGAAATTCCCGTCTTCACACAGGCTGGCGCGTCCCCGCCCGACGTCTGCACGGCCGCGCTCCGCGAGGCGCGGAGTCTCGGCCAGAACCCGGTCATCCTCGATACGGCAGGGCGGCTGCACGTGGACGACGAGCTGATGGACGAGCTGGCGGAGATCAAGCGGCGCACTCCGCCCACCGAGGTACTCCTCGTCGCCGACGCGATGACCGGCCAGGACGCGGTCAAGGTTGCGGAGGAGTTTCAGCAACGGGTCGGACTTACCGGCCTGATCCTCACGAAGCTCGACGGGGACACGCGCGGCGGTGCCGCGCTCTCGGTCCGCCAGGTAACGGGCGTGCCGATCAAGTTCGTGGGCGTCGGCGAGCGGACGGATGCGCTCGAGCAATTCCACCCGGACCGCATGGCGTCGCGGATTCTCGGCATGGGCGACGTGCTTTCCCTCATCGAGCGGGCGCAGGAAACATTCGACCAGCAACGCGTCCAAGAGCTGCAAAAGAAGATGCGGGCGGCCACCTTCGACCTCGAAGATTTCCTGGAGCAAATGCGCCAGCTGAAGCGAATGGGACCGCTCAGCCAAATCATGGAGATGATTCCCGGCATGTCTCGCCTCATGAAGCAGGCCGGGGACGCCTCGTTGAACGAGTCCGACTTGAAGCAGATCGAGGCGATCATCCTCTCGATGACGCCGGACGAACGGCATCATCCAGAGATCATCGGCGGCAGCCGGCGCCGCCGCATCGCTCGCGGGAGCGGAATGACGCCCGCGGACGTGAACCAGCTCCTTGGACAGTTCCGCCAGGCGCAGCAGATGATGAAGGCGATGGCCGGGGGGAAGCTCCCGAAGAACATCGCCGGACTCTTTCGATAGCGAACGAATTCTGATATAGTTCACCGGTCTCCACACAGTCCGCTTCACGTCGCCGGGTTTGTCCCTCTTACCCTGGCGGTGCGCGCCCTGTGCAGCGATCTGACTGACGCGCTCCCTGATTGCGTATGCCCATGCCGCGGCCTGCGCGGAATGGAGTCGCCTCCTGGGTCGTGGTTCGGCAGGGTGGCCGAATCCCGAGGTCCCACGAGGCGCTGGACGGGAAATATGGTGTTGGTGCATCGCGAGGACTCAATGGATGAGTCCGGTCTTCACTGGGACGACATCGGCGCGCTCCACGACCGCGCGCTCCTCGACGAATCCGATGATTCCCTCCACGACGGCCCCGCGCGAGCGGTCGCCAGTGAGACAGCGGCCGAAGGTGACTTCGTCGCCGGCGAGGCGCCGGCCGCGATCTACCTGCGGGATATCAGTCGCGTCAAGCTGCTGACGGCCGACCAGGAGGTTGAGTACGCGAAGGCGATTGAACAGGGGAGGCTGGCGCAAGCGGCACTCCAGAATCCCGGCCGCGCGCTCGACTCCGACGCGACTCTCGCGCTGGTCGAGCAGATTCACGCCGGGGACAGCGCCCGCAGAAAGCTGACGGAAGCGAACCTTCGGCTCGTGGTCAGCGTCGCTCGCAAGTACATGGGCCGCGGCCTGCCCCTCCAGGACTTGATTCAGGAGGGGAACATCGGGCTTTCACGGGCGGTCGAAAAGTTCGACTACACGAAAGGCTATCGGTTCAGCACGTACGCCTACTGGTGGATTCGCCAGGCCGTCACCCGCGCAATCGCCGATCAGGCGCGGACGATTCGCGTTCCGGTCCACATGATTGAGCTGATCGGTGACGTCTACCGCCAGTCACGCGAGCTGCAGCAGGAGATCGGGCGAGAGCCGACGCCCGACGAGATCGCGAAGGCGATGGATACCACGCCGGAACGCGTGCGCCAGATCATTCGCGCGGCGCGCCAGCCGATCTCTCTCGAAACGCCCGTGGGCGAAGAGGACGAGAGCACCCTCTCGGACTTCATCGCGGATCGCGGCGCGTCGCCACCGTCCGAAGTCGCGGCGCAAGAGATGCTGCGGTACCACGTCGAGTGTGTGTTCCAGCAGCTCACGGACCGCGAGCGCATCGTGCTCAAGATGCGATTCGGCCTGATCGACGGTCGAGACCGCACCCTGGGAGAGATCGGGGAAGAGCTCGGCGTGAGCCGAGAGCGGGTCCGCCAGATCGAAGCGGAGGCGCTGCAAAAGCTCCGTCAGCCGGAGCTGCGAATGCAGCTGAAAGAGTACCTGGAGTAGCGTCAGCGGCGCTCCTTCAGGTCCAGGAATTGCAGGACGTGGACTCGGGCGATGATCCCCACCAGCTTCCCGTCCACCACCACGGGCAATTGGTTCAGGTGCTTCTCCGCCATGTGCCGAATCGCGGTCTCGACGCTGTCGTTCGGCGCTACCGTGACGAGCTGTGAGAGCGGCGTCATCACCTCGCCGGCAGCCCGCGTCGGCCAGTCGGTCCGGGAGACGCGGGCGATGTCCGAATAGGCGACGAGCCCTGCCAGTACGTCGCCATCGCGCACGACGGCGACGGCGCGCTCGCCGTTTGGGACGAAGTGGGTGGACATGATCTCGTCCAGTCGGGTCCACGGCGCCACGGTGGGTGGCTGGCTCAACATCAGGTCGGACACCTTTACGCCCGCGAAGCGTCCCTGAAGCACGAGCTGGCGATAGGCCGAGCGCGCACTGCTGTTCAGGAACCAGGCCACCACGATGGCGAGGAACGCTACCCCGCGAGTGTCATAGCCGAGGATGGCGGGAACCGGATTGCGCGCGGTGTCCAACGAAAGGATGAAAAGGATGATGCCGGTCGCGAGCAGGCCCCCCGCGATGATCTGTCCCACCATCCCCGCGCCGCGTGTCGCTCGCCGGTAGTCCCCCAGTTGCTGCCAGAGGAAGCCGCGCAACGCGCGCCCGCCATCCAGCGGAAGGGTGGGCACGAGGTTGAACACGCCGAGCCAGATGTTGAGAAGCAGCACGGACTCCAGAAACAGCAGCAAGGGCTGGCTTGGGTTCGGTATCGTCGTGCGGGCGCCGGCGGCGAGTCCCGCGAGGACGAGGCTGACGATCGGACCCGAGAGCGCGATCAGCAGCTCATCGAGGGGGCGTTCGCGCTCCGATCGAATGTCCGACGAGCCGCCGAACATTACGAAGGTGATGGACTCGACGGGCACGCCGCGCAATCGCGCCACGAGCGAGTGCCCCAGCTCATGGGCCAGCGTCGAAAGGAACAGAAAAAGCGTTGAGATGAACCCAACGGACCAATACGTCGGCACGCGCTCGCGGGGCAGCATCGCCGGAAAGTAGACGGCCGCCAGGACGAGCACGAGGAGCGCGAAGGCGATTGCTGCCGACACGTGGATGCGAATGGAGATCCCGCGGACGCTGGCTATATCGTAGGTCCTCGCCACGCAGGGCCTCGCTCGGGATGGTGGGTGACCGGGCGTCGGAGCGGAAGGTCAACTGGCATTGTACTCGCATCGCGCCATTGTGAGGATAGAACGGGAACGCACGGCCGATTCGGCTATAATCCGGGCACATTCGGCCAATTTCCCGATGCGAGGAAAGGGGACGCGTCGCCGCGCGACGGGTCCGGTGGTGTTGATGCTGCGAATACGGCTGCGTCGGACGGGCGCAAAGAAACAGCCGCGGTATCGCGTCGTCGTCGCGGATTCGCGGGCGCCACGTGACGGCGCATTTATCGAAAATATTGGGTACTACGATCCTCTGACGGAACCGAGTACCGTGCACATCGATCGCGAGAGCGCGCTCGACTGGCTCGCCAAGGGAGCGAGGCCGTCGGAGCGCGTCGAGCGCCTCTTCCGCCGAGAGGGCATCGTCGAAATCTCGACCGAGCCAACGCCGGAGCACGCGGATGCAGCCGAGCCCGCAGCCGAGTAACTCGAACCGAGAGTTCATCGAATTCGTGGCCCGTCTCCTCGCGCGCAATCCCGACGACGTGCAGGTCACCGAGACCGTGGAAGACAACGTTGTCGCCTACCATCTGAGCCTTGCGCCAGAGGACGTTGGACGGGTGATTGGCCGCGAGGGACGAATCGTCCGAGCGATCCGTTCTCTCCTCCGTTCAGCGGCTGTGCGCCAGGGCGTTCGCGTATCCCTCGAAGTGGGCTGAGACGTGAGGCTGCGATTCCCCGCGGTGCTGTGACGCGCAGCCTGGTTTCAGGAAGGGCCGCGCGCAGCGCGGTCCCAAACGGGGATTCCGGTCCCGACGAAGACACCGGGTACCTCACCATTGCACGCGTCACCGGACCGCACGGTATCCACGGTGAAGTGCGTTGCGCGATTCTCACCGACTTCCCCGATCGTTTTCGAACGACGCGGCAGGTGTTTCTCGGAGACCGGAAGACCCCGCGATCGGTCGAGCGCTGGCGACTCGTACGGGGGGCGGTAATCCTGAAGCTCTCGGATGTCGAGACGCGTGCGGACGCGGAACGTCTTCAGGGGTCGCACCTGTTCGTACCGCTCGACGACGCCGTTCGGCTCGACGCCGACTCCTACTTCTGGTATCAGATCATCGGCCTCGACGTCCGCACGGTCGACGGTGAGGCCCTCGGCAAGGTTGTGGACATCCTCGAGACCGGCAGCAACGACGTCTACGTGGTTCGCTCCGCCGATGGGCAGGTGCTGATTCCAGCGATCCATGAAGTCGTTCGGTCCATCGACGTGGACGCCGGAGTGATGACGGTGCGGCTCCTCGATGGGTTGCGGTGAGATCTTCAATCCGTCAGCTCGCGTGTGAGCTGTAGAGGAGCGTGCTTGGTGCGCACCCGACTCACGTCGACCGACGCGGTGCCTCTGAAGCGCATGGACTTCGGCGAAGCTGACCGCATCATCACCATGTTGACTCCGGGAATGGGAAAGCTTCGGGTGCTGGCGAAGGGCGTCCGGCGCACCACCAGCCGAATGTCCGGGCACCTCGAGCCATTTGTGCATACCCATGTGCTGCTGGCGCGGGGGCGAGACCTCGCGGTGGTCACGCAGGCGTCGATGACCGATCCGTTCTGGCGGTTGCGAAGCGACGTCATCGCTACGTCGCATGCATACCACCTGGTCGAGCTGATCGACGCGTTTCTCGAGGACCACGACGCGCATCCGGAGGTGTTTACGCTGCTTCTGGGCGCGCTGCAGGCCCTCGACGATGGCGCTATCGCCCCGCAACTCGTGGCTCGCCACTTCGAGCTGCACTTGCTCGACGCGGTGGGGTTTCGCCCGGAGCTCTCGATCTGCCTGGGGTGCAATGATTCGATTCAGCCAGTCCAGAACGGGTACTCAGCGGTTCGGGGCGGCGTCTTTTGCCCGAGCTGCGCCGGGAGCGAAGTGTCCACGATCCCCATATCTGTCGACGCGCTGAAGCTGCTGCGGTATCTCCAGCGGACGCCGCGCGCCGACCAGATCGCACTGCAATCCGTGGGCGAGGCCGGAAGCCCCGCAGAACGCCTCCTCCGCGCGCACATCGAGCACGTCTCGGAGCGGAGACTCCGCGCGGCCGAGTTCGTGCGGGTGGTGGCCGAAACGGCCGCGGGGTACCGAGCATGACAGATCTTACGGAGCTGACGCGCCCGGAGCCTGTGCGGGCTATGTACCTCCGATGGCGACCAAAATTCTTCCGAGAGGTCGTTGGGCAGGAGGCCGTGGTTCGGACGCTCAGGAACGCCGTGGCCCGGTCGGCCGTTGCGCACGGATACCTGCTCTGTGGACCGCGGGGAACGGGAAAGACCACGCTCGCGCGCATCTTGTTCAAAGCGCTCAATTGCGCACAGCCGCTCGACGGGGAGCCATGTGGTGAATGCCACTCGTGTGTCACGTGCGACGCGGGGCGCGCGATCGATCTGACCGAGATCGACGCGGCGTCCAACCGCGGGATCGACGACATTCGCGCCTTGCGCGAGCGGGTGCGATTCGCGCCGGCGGAGGCGAGCTGGAAGGTCTACATCGTCGATGAGGCGCACCAGCTCACGGCGCCCGCGTGGGATGCGTTTCTCAAGACACTCGAGGAGCCGCCACCGCACACCGTATTCGTGCTGGCGACGACTGCCGCCCACAAGGTCCCCGCCACGATCGTCTCGCGCTGTCAGCGGTTTGACCTCGGGAGGATCCCGCAGCCCATCATCGCCGACCAGCTGGCGCGGGTCGCGGTGATGGAGGGGATCGCGCTCGAGCGTGGGGTGGCGGAGCGCGTGGCTCGGCTGGCGGACGGCGGCCTGCGCGACGCGCTGGGCATGCTCGAACAGGTCGCGGTGTTTGGGGGAAGCCCGGTGACCCTCGAGGCGGCGCGCCGCGTGCTCGGCCTCGTGCGCGGCGACGCAATTCGCTCGTTCCTCGACGGGCTCGCGTATGGCGACACGCGCAGGGCGCTGGAGGTCCTCGAGGGGATTGCCGAGGAGGGGGCCGATCTCCACCAGTTCCTCAACGAGGTCCTTTTTGAGCTACGCTGCGCCCTGCTTATGCGCGCGGGCGCGGAATCGGCGCTCCTGATGGACCTCGGTTCGGAGGAGCGGGATTGGCTCCGCGAGATCACCGGCCGATGGGCCCCCGGTCACATCGCGGAGATCCTGACGCGCTTCGCCGACGCCGAGACCGCCGGCGCGAACGAGCGCCAGCTCCTTGTCCGGTTGGAGCTGGCGGCGGCGGCCCTTGCCATTCAAAAGGAACCGACGGTCGCGCCCGCTGGGGGTGGATCGCCGAGCCTGGCCGCACCCAGCCTCGCGACCAAGACGTCGATGGAGACCCCACCGGCGACCCCCATCGCCGCCGAGGTGGGGCCGGCGCCGTTGGCCGCCAAGCCGGAGCGGGCCACGGCCGGTGAGCCCCACCATGTGCACGAAGGCGGCGCCGACTATGCGGACCCCTTGCCGCATCAGAACCATTCCGGAGCGGTGGCGGAGCCAGCATCGCCACCCGCGCCGTCCCTGGCGGCGGTCCAGGCTCGGTGGTCCAGCCTCCTCGATCGCTTTCAGGGGAACCTGTTCGCCAAGACGCTCGTGGCGCGCCTCACGCCAAGTCAGCTCGACAACGGCGTCGTGGTGCTGGAAGGAAAACTCACCGCGATCGATCGGCAACGGCTGGAAGCGAGCGCACGAAAGCACGTCGAGGAGATGCTGCTCGAGGAGTTCAAGACACCCCTATCGGTGCGCATTGCTGAATCCGCGCCGAATCCCCGCGAGGGGGCTGAGACGGACAATGATTCGATCGCGGAGTACGCCTCAAAGTTGTTCGGGGGCCGCTTGCTCGAGATTTCACCCGACCCTCAGTCAATGGGCGCGCTTCAGGAATAGGCGCTCGCGGGCAGTATGATGGTGGGGAACGGCTAGACCAGAGGAGATAAGGAATGTTCAACCAGAATCTCATGCGGCAGATGCAGAGCCGACTGGTTAAGCTGCAGGAGGAGCTCGCCGCGGAGACGGTGGAGGCAAGCGCTGGCGGCGGGGTTGTGAAAGCGACTGCCTCGGGCCAACAAAAGCTCATTTCTGTCGAGATCGATCCGTCCGTTATCGACGCGGACGACGTTGAAATGCTCCAGGATCTGGTCGTGGTCGCGGTCAACGACGCGCTGGGAAAGGCCCAGGAGTTGGCCGCCAAGCGTTTGTCGGGTTTGACCGGGGGAATGAAAATACCCGGGCTCTTTTGATGCACGGTCCAGTCCGACCGGTCGCGCGCCTCATCGATGCCTTCGCCCGCCTTCCAGGAATCGGGCCGAAATCTGCCCAGCGATTGACGTACTTCCTGCTGCGGGCGCCCTCCGACGTGTCCGTTGAGCTCGCGGAAGCGCTGGCGGAGCTTCGGAGCTCCGTCACGTTCTGCTCCGTCTGTTTCAACATCGCGGATGCCGACCCGTGCGCCATCTGTTCCGACCCTGCACGAGACCGGTCGACTGTCTGCGTCGTGGAGGAGCCGCTCGACGTGCTGGCTCTGGAACGGACCCGCGGCTTTCGCGGCGTCTACCACGTCCTCCACGGGGCCCTGTCGCCAATGGAAGGCATCGGCCCGGAAGACCTGAAAGTCGCGCAGCTCATGAGCCGAATCCGCGAGGAAACAGTAGCCGAGGTGATTCTCGCGACGAATCCGAACGTGGAGGGAGACACGACTGCCCAATATCTGACGCATCTGATTCGTCCGTTCGGCGTGCGCGTGAGCCGGATTGCGCGCGGCCTGCCGATTGGCGGTGATCTCGAGTATGCCGACGAGGTAACGCTGGCGCAGGCGCTCGAAAACCGCCGGCCAGTGCCATAAGAGCGGTCGCTAAAGACCGCTGCTGCGGGGCCCTTCGCTCAAAATCGTGGAGTATACTCTCGGCGTAGCCGTCGCGGCTGAACAGGTAGGGGGTCCCCATGGACGAGCTTGATTCGTCCCAACGACCAGGGCCACCGTCTGCCGAACCAGAAGCCGACCAGGAGCTCATGGACCTTCTGGCGTCTACCCCACCACGGTTTCGCACGTTGCGGCGCGGCGAGGTTGTGGAGGGGGTCGTCGTCCAGATCACCCGCGACGAGATTCTCGTCGACATCGGCACGAAAGCTGAAGCGGTCATTCCCGCGTCAGAAGCCGGTGTCCCCCCCGGAGAGCTCGAAAGCGCCGCGACGGTCGGCGAACCCATCGTGGCCATGGTCGTCGAGCCGGAGGACCGCGAAGGCCACGCGCTCCTCTCCCTCGCGCGCGCCCAGTCGGAGCGGGGCTGGCGCAACCTCCAGCACGCCTCCGAACAGGGGGAGACGGTCGAGGGCGAAGTCGTGGACTACAACCGCGGCGGTTTGATCGTCCGGGTCGATGGACTCCGTGGATTCGTTCCGCTCTCGCAAGTCGTGGACCTCCGCCAGGCAGCGCCTGACGAAGCCGTGGAGGCGCGGCTTGAGCGAATGAAGAACCGCGTGCTGGCCCTGAAGGTCATCGAGATTAACCGCCGACGGAATCGACTCATCCTGTCCGAGCGCGCGGCCGAGCAGGAACGGCGGTCGAGGCAGCGGGACCACCTTATCGAAGAGCTGCACGAGGGGCAGGTGCGGACAGGGCGGGTGAGCAGCATCTGCGACTTCGGGGCGTTCGTCGACCTGGGCGGCGCGGACGGGCTGGTGCACCTCACCGAGCTGTCGTGGACGCCGGTGAGCCATCCGAGCCAGGTGGTGCAAACAGGAGACACCGTCGACGTGCTGGTCCTGGGTGTCGACCGCGAGAACAAGAAGATTGCCTTGAGCCTGAAACGGCTGCGCAGTGAGCCATGGCAGGACATCGCCGAGAAGTACCACGTCGGCCAGACGGTCACAGCGCGCGTCACGAAGCTGGCAACGTTCGGAGCTTTCGCCGAGATCGAGCCCGGGCTCGAGGGTCTCATCCACATCTCAGAGTTGTCCAACGAACGGATCCAGCACCCGAAGGATGTCGTACACGAGGGAGAGATCGTTCCGGTCAAGATTATCCGCATTGAGCCCGACCGGCGCCGCCTGGGTCTCAGCCTACGACAGGCTCGGGCGGAGGCGGAAGAGGCTGAGGTGGCCGGGCTGCCGATGGTGTATGGTGCTTCTGAGACCGAGGAAGCGCGCGAGGCAGGTGGATGGATGGGCGGCGCCAGAGTGATTCGAAGCGACCACAACGGCGCCTCGGATGACGCTGGTGGCAATGAGCATCGCCAGGGGAAGGGTGAAGGGTAGGCGAACTTTCTGACAACAGCCCGGCGCCGGCCACGCGGTGTGGGGCCGTATAATCTTGAAGCGCTGGGCAGACATCCTCGTTCGCTGCACCTCGCGCATCGGAGACGAACGAATGGCAGAACGATTTGACAAATTCACTGAACGCGCGCGCAAGGTTCTTCAGTTAGCCCAAGAAGAGGCGCAGCGATTCAACCACAATTACATTGGAACTGAGCATCTGCTTCTCGGTCTCGTCCGCGAGGGTGAGGGAGTCGCCGCCAAGGTGCTTGCGAACCTTGGGGTTGACCTCAACAAGGTGCGCAGCGCGGTTGAGTTCATCATCGGCCGCGGCGAGCGGACCGTCACGGGCGACATCGGCCTCACACCCAGGGCCAAGAAGGTGATCGAGCTATCCGTCGAGGAAGCGCGCCGGCTCAACCACAATTACATCGGCACCGAGCACCTGCTTCTTGGCCTCGTCCGCGAAGGCGAGGGCATCGCCGCGGGCGTGCTGGAGAGCCTGGGTGTCAGCCTTGACAAGGTCCGCCAGCAAGTCAACTACGTCCTCAACCAGTCCAGCACATACTCGCAGCAGGAATCGCGGCACTCGTCCAAGACGCCGGTGATCGACCAGCTTGGCATGGACCTGACCGCGGCCGCCCGCGCCAACAAGCTGGACCCCTGCATCGGCCGTGAAAAAGAGCTGGAGCGGGTGATCCAGATCCTCTCTCGGAGAACCAAAAACAATCCGGCGCTCGTGGGTGAACCAGGCGTCGGCAAGACCGCGATCGTCGAGGGCCTCGCGCAGCGAATCGCCTCGGGCGACGCCCCCGAGACGCTCATGGGGAAGCGGTTGCTGACCCTCGACATCGGCTCGTTGGTCGCTGGCACGAAATACCGCGGCGAGTTCGAGGAGCGGTTGAAGAAGATCATCGAAGAGGTGCGCAGCTCTGGCAACTGCGTGCTCTTCATCGACGAGCTGCACACGCTGGTCGGCGCGGGCGCCGCAGAGGGCGCCGTTGACGCGGCGAACATTCTGAAGCCCTCGCTGGCACGCGGCGAGCTGCAGTGCATCGGCGCGACGACCCTCGACGAATATCGCAAGTACATCGAAAAAGACGCCGCGCTCGAGCGCCGGTTCCAGCCCGTGCTCGTGGAGGAGCCCACGATCGAAGAGACGATCCAGATCCTCCAGGGGATCAAGGATCGCTACGAAGCGCACCACAAGCTGGAGATCAGCGACGAGTCGATCAAGGCGGCCGCCGATCTCGCGGCGCGATATGTGCCCGATCGATTCCTGCCGGACAAGGCGATCGACCTGGTCGATGAGGCGGCGTCGCGCGTGCGAATGCAACGCGCCACGACGCCACCATCCCTGAAAGACGCCCTTCGCGGGCTGGAGTCCGTCCAGAGCGAGAAAGACGCGGCGATTGGGGCTCAGCAGTATGAGCTGGCCGCTGAGCTGCGCGATCGCGAGTCGAAGCTTCGCGACAAGATCGAGAAGCTCGAGGCTGGCTGGCAAACCCAGCAGGGCGTGGACCGCCCGGTGGTCGGCCCCGAAGACATCGCGCAGGTCGTCTCCATGTGGACGGGCATCCCGGTGATGCGCATCGCCGAGGAGGAGTCCGCGCGACTGCTGAAAATGGAAGAGGCGCTTCGCGAGCGCGTCATTGGGCAGGACGAGGCGATCACGGTCGTGTCGCGGGCTGTGCGCCGCGCCCGAGCAGGCCTCAAGGATCCGCGTCGGCCCATCGGCTCCTTCATCTTCCTCGGGCCCACCGGCGTTGGCAAGACGGAGCTGGCCAGGGCGCTCGCGGAGTTTATGTTCGGGAGCGAGGAGTCGCTCATTCGCATCGACATGTCGGAGTTTATGGAGCGCCACTCCGTAGCGCGGCTCGTCGGTGCGCCCCCGGGCTACGTCGGCTACGAAGAGGGTGGGCAGCTCACCGAGGCAGTGCGACGGAAGAGCTACTCGGTCATCCTGCTCGACGAGATCGAGAAGGCGCACCCCGAAGTCTTCAACATCCTCCTGCAGATCCTCGACGACGGACGTCTGACGGACGCCAAGGGGCGAAAGGTCGACTTCCGCAACACGATCATCATCATGACCTCCAACGTCGGGACCGAGGCGATCCGCAAGGACTCGCGTCTCGGCTTTGCAACGACGGCCGATGAGGAAGAGGCCAAAGCGCGCGAGTACGATCGCATGAAGGACCGGGTGCTCGGCGAGCTGAAGAACATCTTCCGCCCCGAGTTCCTGAACCGGATCGACGCGACGATCGCCTTCCACTCGCTGGACAAAGAGCAGATTCGGGCAATCGTCGACCTCATGCTGAAGCGAGTTCGCATGGAGCTGGTCGAGCAGGAGATCAGCCTCGAGGTGAGCCTGGAGGCGAAGGACTTCCTGGTCGAGAAGGGGTTCGACACGACGTTTGGCGCACGTCCGCTGCGGCGGGCGATCCAAAATCACATCGAGGACCCCATCGCGGAGGGGGTGCTCGAGGGACGGTTCCGACGCGGAGAGACCATCCACGTCGACGTTCAGAATGGCGAGCTGGTGATGACCACCAGCCCGGCCGAGGCGCTCGTCGAGACCGCATAAGGGCGCGAAACAGCGGGGACAGCGGGCCGACTGATTCCAGTCGGCCCGCTGTCCCTTTGCGGACGCCATGACGAAATCGAGAACCACATACCTGTGCTCCGCCTGCGGGGCACGCCAGCCGCGCTGGCTCGGACAGTGCCCGAGCTGCGGAACCTGGAATTCCCTCGAAGAGGCCCTTGAGCGGCCGAATGCTTCGCGCGGGAGCGCCCGTCCGTCGGCGCTGCGCGTTTCGCGACTCGACGACGTTCGGGCCGAGCAGGTCGCTCGGCTACAAACTCCGATATCGGAGTGGGATCGGGTCCTCGGCGGCGGCATCGTTCCCGGTTCGGTCGTGCTCGTCGGAGGAGACCCTGGGGTCGGCAAATCGACCCTGCTCATGCAGATCGCTGATGCCGTCGCGGCCCGGGCGCCAGTCCTGTACGTCTCCGGTGAAGAGTCGCTCCCGCAGATCGCGATCCGTGCGCGCAGGCTTGGCCTGAGCAACACCGAATTTCGGCTTGCCGCCGAAAACGATGTGACGAGCATTGTGGACCACGTTCGCGCAGAGGCTCCCAGACTCGTCGTCGTGGATTCCATCCAAAGCGTGTACGATCCGGCGGGCGAGTCCCCGCCCGGCAGCGTTACACAGCTGCGCGAGTGCACCCTCCGGTTGCACGAAGTGGCCAAAGCCACCGACACGGCGATCCTGTTGATCGGCCACGTGACCAAGGAAGGGACCCTGGCTGGCCCGAAACTGCTGGAGCACATGGTCGACGTGGTGCTCTATCTCGAGGGCGAGCGGCTCCAGGCGTATCGGCTCCTCCGTGGCGTGAAGAACCGCTTTGGAGCGACCAACGAGGTTGGCGTGTTCGAGATGCGCGACGCCGGGCTCGCGGAGGTGCGCAACCCATCCGCCGCGTTCCTCACCGACCGCGTGCGGGGCGGGAGCGGCTCCGCCATCGTCGTCGTGCTCGAGGGGACCAGACCCATGCTGGCTGAGGTCCAGGCACTCGTCCATCGGTCGGCGCTCGCGGTGCCTCGGCGGATGGCCAACGGGATCGATTTCAATCGGGTCATCCTGTTGTGCGCTGTGCTCGCGAAGCGGGGCGGCGTGGCCGTCCACGAGTGCGATGTTCACGTGAACGTCGTCGGGGGCCTGCGCATCGAAGAGACCGCCGCCGATCTAGGAACGGCGCTTGCGATCCTGTCATCCTTGCGGGACGTGCCCATCGATCCGGAGACCGTTGCCATCGGCGAAGTCGGCCTCGCCGGCGAGCTCCGAACGGTCTCGCAGCTCGGGCTTCGACTGCGCGAGGCAGCGAAGCTCGGATTCCGGTCGGCCATCGTACCCAAGCGAAAGGAAGGCGCGCGCGAAACGCCCGCTGGGATGCGAACGATCGAGGCGTCGACGCTGCGGGAGGCATCGGCCCTCATAGGCGTACAATAGCCCCAGGCCGGAGCTCCGTTACCAATGGTCATGATTGGCCCCCACGCGGTGGTGATTTCCGTAACCCCACGTGCCATTTCGTTCAGTCAGGTTGGCCTCTACGACGCAGCCGTCACCAATTCGGTATGGTGAGGAGATCGAGCGCAGGATGAACGTCGAGATCGTCCTGAGGATCATTGGCGGCATTCTGGCCGGCATCGCCGCTTTTCAGCTACTCGCGAACCTCGTCGATCTCTCCCGGTGGACGACCATCGGCGTCTGGCTGGTCTTCGGCGGGTGTTACCTGAGCTTCAGCGTGGGCTATCTCCTCACGCCATACGTGACGACTCGACCCTTCTTTTGGCTGCGCTACCGCATTTACCACGCGTCGGCGGGCGACGTCCTGCTGGGCGGTGTGGGGCTAACGTTCGGCCTGTTGAGCGGCGCGCTCATGTCGTTCCCCCTCTCGTTTCTGCCGGGCCTGTACGGGCGTGTGCTCCCCGTCATTGCCACCGCCGTGCTGGCGTACTTTGGGGTCATGGCCATGCTCGCCCACGAGCAGGGAATCCTCGCAACGCTTGGGATCGGCGCGCGCGCGGGACGCGGCGCGGCGCGGATGGAGGGCAGGTGCCTGTTGCTCGATACGTCGGCCATCATCGACGGGCGTATTGCCGATATTGCGCGAACCGGCTTCCTGGGTGGAACGCTGATCGTCCCGCGCTTCGTGCTCGAGGAGATCCAACACATCGCGGATTCCCCCGACGCGATGCGGCGGAATCGCGGACGCCGGGGGCTCGACGTCCTCGGGACGCTGCAGAAGGAGGCGACAACGCCGGTCGAGATCACTGATGAAGACGTCGAGAATGCCATCGGGGTGGATGCGAAGCTCGTGCGCCTCGCGCAAGAGCATGGCTACTCCATCATCACCAACGATTACAATTTGAACCACGTTGCTCAGCTCCAGGGCATCGAGGTCCTGAACGTCAACGTCCTGGCCAACGCGGTACGCTCGGTGATCCTCCAGGGCGAGGAGATTTCCATCCGCTTGATCCAGGAGGGCAAAGAACCGAGCCAGGGCGTCGGCTATCTCGAAGACGGCACGATGGTCGTCGTCGAGAACGGCCGCCAGTTCATGGGCCAGACCGTCGACGTCGTTGCGACCAAAGTGCTGCAAACCGCGGCCGGGCGGATGGTCTTCGCCCGAGTGAAACCTCCATCGGACGTCGCCAGGGCCTAAGCGTGGCTGCCAATCGCGAAGGCCCGGTCGCCGGAATCGTGCTGGCTGGTGGCTCGTCCGTGCGAATGGGCGCGGACAAGCTGTGGGAAGCGCTCGGAGATCGACCGGTCATTGAATGGTCGATCAGGGCTTTCGCCGGCTGCTCGTCCGTGGATGTGATCGTCGTTGTTTCCGCGAGCGGGTCCGAGCGACGAATGAACGACCTGGTAGCCGTCGCGGCGCCCGGCGCCCGCGTTGTGAAAGGGGGCGCCGAGCGGCAGGACTCGGTGCGCGCGGGCCTTGACGCCTGCCCCGAGGCGACGTGGGTCGTGGTCCACGATGGCGCGCGGCCGCTCGTCACGTGTGAGATGATCGAACGCGGTCTGGCGGCTGCCGTGCCGACCGGCGCTGCTATCGCCGCGGTGCCCGTCGTCGACACGATCAAGCTGGTCGAAGGCGATGTGATCAGGGGGACACCGCCGAGGGAGGCGCTGTGGGCGGCCCAGACACCGCAAGTCTTTCGTCGGCTCCTGCTTTTGGAGGCGCACGATCGGGCCACGGGAGTCGTCAGCGATGACGCTGCCCTGGTCGAGGCGCTCGGCGTGGCGGTGCGAGTCTTCCCGGGGGCCTATGGTAATATCAAGATCACGACCCCCGTCGACCTGCGCATTGCGGAGTCGCTCCTGGCGGCGTCCTCGTCAGGCCGTCCGACGCCGGGAGATGAAGCCAAAAGATGACGGTGGCAAACTCCTCGACAAGCTCGCCCACGAAGCCCGGGTTCCGCGTCGGTGTGGGCCACGACCTCCACCCGCTCGCCTCAGGTCGCCCGCTCGTATTGGGCGGGGTGACGATACCCTATCCTCGCGGCCTCGACGGTCACTCCGACGGTGACGTGCTCGCCCATGCCGTGGCGGATGCCCTCATCGGCGCTGCGGGACGTGGGGATATCGGGACCTGGTTTCCGGACACCGACGAGCGGTTTCGCGGAGCCGATAGCCTGCTGCTCCTAGCGCAGGTCGCCTCGGCGCTCGCGGACGACGGCTGGCGAGTCGGGAACGTCGACGCGTCCATCGTGGCACAGCGTCCACGCCTCGGGCCTCACCTCCATCAGATGCGCGAGAACCTGGCACGGGCGCTCTCCGTTGAGCCCGAATCCGTGAATGTAAAGGCCACGTCTCCCGAGTACGTTGGTTCGCTCGGGCGCGAGGATGCCATCGCCGCCTTCGCGACCGCCCTGATCGAGCGCGGCAGGTAGCCATGTTCGACACCCTGCGAGCAGACTTCCAGGCCGTGTTCGAGCGGGACCCAGCGGCGCGAAGCGCCATGGAGGTCGTGCTCGCGTATCCCGGATTTCACGCCATCATCAGCCATCGCATTGCGCACTGGCTCTGGAATCTGCGGGTTCCGGTTGCGCCTCGCGTCCTCTCCCACGTCGCCCGCTTCTTCACGGGCATCGAGATCCACCCCGGCGCCACGATCGGCAAGGGATTCTTTATCGACCACGGCATGGGAGTCGTCATCGGCGAGACGACCCAGATTGGCGACGGTGTGACGCTGTATCAAGGGGTCACACTCGGCGGTACGGGGAAGGAGCGTGGCAAGCGGCACCCGACGATCGGAAACAACGTCCTCATCAGCGTGGGCGCCAAGGTCCTCGGCGCCATCGAGGTCGGCGACAACGTGAAGATTGGCGCCGGGTCGGTCGTGCTTCGATCGGTCCCGCCTAATTCGACCGTCGTTGGGGTTCCCGGGTGGGTCGTCGCTACCCACCCACCGGATACGGACATCCACGAGCGCGTGGAAGTGCTGCCAGACCCCGAAGGCGAAACGATCCACGCTCTCCAGGAGCGGGTCGTGTTGCTGGAAGCCCGCCTTTCGGCCCTCAGTGCCCAGCTCGCCGACGATTCGGTGGAGGAGCCGCCCGGGGTGGCTCGCCCCGTCGGCGCTTAGCGCCGTCCCGTCCCTGAGTCCGTCGCCGTAGTCGCACAGGAGTGGGGGATTTGGCCCTCCGGATATCGAATACGCTCACCGGCGCGAAGGACGTCTTCGAGCCCATCGGCGATCCGGTTCGAATGTACGTGTGCGGCATGACTCCCAAGTTTCACCCGCACGTCGGACACGCTCGCCTCTTCGTCTCCGCGGACATCATCCGCCGCACGCTGGAATGGCGCGGATATCGCGTGCGCCACGTCCAGAATTTCACGGACATCGACGACAAGATCATCGCGCGCGCCCAGTCAGAGGGACTCACGGCGTCACAGGTGGCGCGGAACTATACCGACGCCTACTTCGACGTCATGGCTCGGCTACACGTGAAGCCTGCCGATGTATACCCGTCGGTGACTGGTTTCATGCCTCAGATCATCGAGTACGTGGAGGGCCTCATCGACCGGGGTTTCGCCTACGAGGTAGATGGCGACGTGTACTTCGAAGTGGACCGCTTCCGGGACTACGGCAAGCTGTCCGGACGGACCGAAGAAAGCGGCATGGTCGGCGTGCGGAAGGAGCTGGAGCCCGGAAAGCGCGATCCGCGGGACTTCGCTCTCTGGAAGCGTGCGAAACCGGGGGAGCCGTCGTGGCCAAGTCCCTGGGGAGAGGGTCGACCGGGGTGGCACATCGAGTGCTCGACGATGGTGCGCGAGACGCTGGGCGATCAGATCGATATCCACTGCGGAGGCCAGGACCTCATCTTTCCGCATCACGAGAACGAGATAGCCCAGAGCGAGTCCTACACCGGATGCGTGCCCTTCGCCCGCTACTGGCCCCACGTGGGCCTCGTCATGACGGGTAGCGAGAAGATGTCACACTCCCTCATGAATTTCACCACGGTCGCGGATGTGCTCCAGCAATACGAGCCCGCGGCGCTTCGGCTGGCTCTCCTCCAAGTGCACTACCGTGCTCCCATGGTCTTTTCCGAGGAGGGCATCGCGGGCGCATCCCGAAGCCTTCGGACGCTGCGCGCGGCGTACGGCGCGCAGCCGGAGCCTCCGGTCCCACCGACGTCGGCATCGCATGAGATGCTGACGCGATTCGGCGCCTACATGGACGACGACTTCAATACGCCCGGCGCGCTTGGCGTGTTGTTTGACACAGCCCACGAGATCAACCGACTCGGCGGAAAGGGAAGCGAGGCGGCGGCGCTCCGGGCCGCGTTCCGCACGATGGTGGACGTGCTGGGGATCCCATTGACGCGGGACGAGGCGCTTGCGCCGTCGAATGTCGATCCTTTTATCGACCTCCTCGTCGAGATCCGCGGGCAGCTTCGCGCCGACCGTCAGTGGGGGATGGCCGATCGCATTCGCAATCGGCTGAAAGAGCTGGGTGTCGCGCTCGAGGACACGCCGGACGGAACGGAGTGGCGCTTCGAGTCACCGCCCGGCGATCGATAGGGCATTGCGGCATGGCTGAGCTTCTCGCTGGACGGAACGCGGTCGCGGAAGCTCTTCGGGCGCACCGGCGCGTCCAGCGGATTTTCGTCGAGGCGGGCGTCAGGGATTCCGAACCCGCGATCCGAGAAGCCCTGCGCGCCGCCGAGACCGTCGGCATCCCCATCGTCCGTGTGCCGCGAACCCGCTTGGACTCGATTCATCCGCGCCATCAAGGAATCGCGGCCGAGCTGGACGAGTTCGCATACGCAGAGGTGGCCGACGTTTTGCAGCGCGCGAAGGCGGCAGGCTCCAATGCGCTCGTCCTGGCGCTCGACCAGGTCCAAGATCCACAAAACGTTGGCTCGCTGCTCCGAACCGCCCTCGCGGTGGGCGTCACGGCGGTCGTGATTCCCTCGCACCGCGCAGCGGGGATCAGTCCGGCCGTCGTCCGCGCCTCGGCGGGGGCAGTGGAGCACCTGGCGGTTTGCCAGGCTCCCAATCTCGCGCGCGCCCTGCGCCAGCTCAAGGAAGTCGGCCTGTGGATTGTGGGCCTCGATGCGCATGGGCCCAGCGTGTACGATGAGGTCGACCTCAGCGGCCCGGTCGCGGTCGTCGTGGGGGCGGAAGGGAGCGGCCTTCGCCGACTCGTTCGCGAGGAATGCGACTTCGTGGTCCGCTTACCGATGGCAGAGCCCGTCGAGTCGCTCAACGTGGCGGTCGCCGGGTCCATCCTGCTCTACCACCTCTTTCGGCGTCGAGCGACATCGGCGGGCAGTCGCGCTTAGCAATTCGCTTCGCGAGACCCGTACTTTCTTCCTACGGCGCTCGGATGGTGGTCCCGCCTATCATCCCAACCGCATCTCGGAGTGGGGGTGGGGCGAATGCCAGCGCATCGTCGGTTGTCGGCTTGTCTCTGCGCGGTGGGGCATCGATGGCTCCCACGTGTCCCCAGGCGGTCCTCGGCCCAGGGA
>DASRDP010000005.1 GCA_035652535.1 Chloroflexota bacterium | reverse complement strand
GCCCTCAGGATGACCCTAAGGGCGTTGTGCTGAGCGCGTGGTGTTGTCATGCTGAGCGTAGCGAAGCATCTCGATTGCGCGAGATCCTTCGGGCTCCGCCCTCAGGATGACCCTAAGGGCGTTGTGCTGAGCGCGTGGTGTTGTCATGCTGAGCGTAGCGAAGCATCTCGATCGAGCGAGATCCTTCGGGCTCCGCCCTCAGGATGACCCTAAGGGCGTTGTGCTGAGCGCGTGGTGTTGTCATGCTGAGCGTAGCGAAGCATCTCGAATGCGCGAGATCCTTCGGGCTCCGCCCTCAGGATGACCCTAAGGGCGTTGTGCTGAGCGCGTGGTGTTGTCATGCTGAGCGTAGCGAAGCATCTCGATTGCGCGAGATCCTTCGGGCTCCGCCCTCAGGTTGGCCGCGGGGGCGGCCAGGCCTGAGCCCCGTCTGCGATGGAGACCGTGAGTACAATACGGACAAGTTCGAGCGGGAGGTACTTCCGTGAGCCAGACCGTGACGCAGGCCAGCAGCGAAAGCGGCGACGCGGCGGCCATCGAGCGGGATCTGCGCGTCCAGCTCGCTGCAACGTACCGATTGGCGGACCGATACGGCATGAGCGAGCTGGTCAGCACCCACATCTCGCTGCGCGTGCCCGGTCCCACTCCCACATTTCTGATCAACCCGAGCGGGTTCATGTTCCACGAGATCACCGCCTCCAGTCTGGTCCGGGTCGATCTGGCCGGGAACAAGATCGGGCCGAGCCCGCACCGGGTGAGCCCGGTCGGCGTCGCGATTCATAGCGCGATCCTCGAAGCCCGTCCGGACGTCAACTGCGTGCTCCACGCCCACAACACCTACACCGTCGCGGTGTCGGCGCAGGAATGCGGCCTCCTTCCGATCTCCCAGGCCGCCATGCGGTTTCACGGGCAGGTCGCGTACCACGAGTACGGCCGCGCGGGGACCGACCCGACCGAGCGGTCGCGCCTCGCCGAGGACATGGGCGACAAGTGGGTGATGCTGATGCGCAACCACGGCTTTCTCACCACCGGGCAGACCGCCGCCGAGGCGTTCATCGCCGCGTACTACCTTGACCTCGCGTGTCGCGCCCAGATCGTCGCCCAGTCGGCCGGCGTGCCGCTGGTCATGCCTCCGATGGAGGCGGTGGAGGATGCCACGCACCTGCGGGGTCGCGACGAGCCCGCCTGGCCGGCGTTGCTCCGGCTGCTGGATCGCGACGACCCGTCGTACCGGGACTAACCGCATGCGGGGGATGTCATTCGGGCCACGCCCGTCCTGCCCCTTCACGCGGCCCTCTTCCCCGAGGTGGGCGAGGGGCTCATCGCCTCTCCCTCCCGTGGCCGCGCCGTTCCGTCGCCGACGGCCGCTCCCACTCCGGTGGGAGCGGCGTCTGACTATCTACTTGACCGCCGCGGGCGCACGGAGTGGCGTTGCGGGCAGCCCGGCTGGGCGCAAGGCGGGGGGGTTGCGCTCGTGGTGACGCGCGGAGTCGGCTGGTCGACCCTGCTGGCGGCGATGGCGGGCGCCCTGCGCGCCGCCTTCGGCGTGATCTGGGCCATCGACGCCTACCTCGCCTGGCAGCCCGAGTTCGCCGCCCACTACGTCGGCTATCTGACCAATGCCCAGCAGGGCCAGCCCGGCTGGCTTCAGCCATGGTTTGCCATCTGGCTCACCATCGTCAACCCCGCGGCCGACGTCTTCATCTTCCTGACGCGCGTCATCGAGACCCTCATCGCGGTGGGCCTCCTCTTCGGCCTCGCCCGAAAGTGGATCTCCGTCGCCGGTAGCGTCCTCAGCCTTCTGATCTGGGCCACCGCTGAAGGGTTTGGGGGGCCATACACGGTCGGCGCGACGAACCCGGGGCCGGGGCTCGTGTACGTCATCGTGTTCCTCGCCCTGATCCTGATCGATCGCGCCCATGGGCGCACGCCCTACAGCCTCGACCACTACATCCAACGGCGGTGGCCTCGCTGGAGCCGGGTTGCCGAGTGGGCGCCGGCGTCCGCCCTCGCCGAGGTGCCACCCCCGCTGCCATGGAGCGAGCAGGCGGTCGCCATCGTGGCGATCGTGGTCGCCATCGTCGTGCCCGTTGGAAGCCTGCAGAGCGCGCTCAACGTTTCGCCCGCGACCCCCGCGAGCGCGGCGGCGGCCGTGTCTCCCCTCTCCCTCGCCTCGAGCACCGCGATCGCCCAGGCGCGTGACGCGACGCTTCCCCCGCTCATCGGAACAGGCGACAGCGTGTCCCTCACGATCACGTCAACCGACACGAATGTGGAGATCGCCAACGGCGTCAGCTACGCGGCCTGGACCTACGACGGCACGGTGCCCGGCCCCGTGCTCCACGTGCGTCAGGGACAGACCGTAAACGTTACCTACGTGAATCGAGGGATCATGCAGCACTCCATCGACTTCCACGCCGCGGAGGTGCCGCCAAACGTGGCCTATCGGAGCATCAACCCCGGCGATTCCCTGCAGTTCTCATTCGTCGCGCGGACCGCGGGCGTCTTCGTCTATCACTGCGGGACGCCGCCCGTGCTCATGCACATGGCGAACGGTATGTACGGCGCGATCGTCGTCGACCCCGTTCCCGCCCTGCCGCCGGCCGACGTCAGCTACGTGCTGGTGCAGTCGGAGTGGTACACGCAGCAGCTCCAGGGGTCGCTCCTGACCGGCGATCCGGGGAAGATGTTCACTGTCTCGCCGGACGAGGTCGTGTTCAACGGCATGGCCTACCAGTACCGTGACCAGCCGCTGACGGCGCGGGCCGGGGAGCGCATTCGCCTATACGTTGTGGACGCGGGGCCGAATCTGTCCAGCGCGTTCCACGTGATCGGCTCGATGTTCGAGACGGTGTATCCCGACGGAGACGCCGCGCACGCCCTGAACGGCGTCTCCACCTGGCAGATCGCGCCAGGCGCGGGCGCGATCTTCGATCTCGTGATCCGGGACGCCGGACAGTATCCCTTCGTCGACCACAGCATGCGGAACATGGGGATCGGCGCCGTGGGCGTCCTGAACGTCCAGTGACGGTCGAGGTCGGCAACCCCGCGCGACGCCGCCCAGGCCGGAGGAGCTGAGTCCGTGCCGCGCATCAACACGCGCTTCGCCGCCGGCCCGCTCGACGACGTGGTGTACCGCGCGGCGGAGGTCGCCGGGATGCCCGAGGTTGTGGCCTCCCGGTACGAGGGCGGCGAATTCTTCTGGAGATGGGTCACGTCCTCGAACGGGCTCGGCGTCCGGAGCGTTGTCCTCCGCATCGGGCCACGGCCGGACGGAGCGTTCACGGCCGTGGTGGGCGTCGAGACGTGCAGCCACGCGCCCACGCCGCGGCCATGCCGGTGGGAGCCGATTGGCCAGACGACGCTGCCCAGCTTCGGCGCCCTCGACGAGGAATGGCTCGCCGCGCAGCTCCGCCGGGCGCGCGCCTAGTCTTCTTCTCGCTCCTCGCGATACAGATCGAACGCTTCCAGCACCGGCTGGTTGTGCACGGAGAAGAGCACCGCGCGATTCGCCCCCAACTGCTCGTGGGCGTGCCAGTCCCAGCTGGGAACCGTGAAGCAGTCACCCTTCGCCCATTCGAGCCGCTTCTCCCCCACCACCGTCGCCCCCTGGCCCTCGACGACGTGGTAGATCGTATACGAGGTGTGGCGGTGGGGCTGCGTGCGCTCGCCGGGCCGCAACATCTGGATTCGCGCCCCCATCGTCGGGAGGAGGTGCCCGCCGTTGACCGGATTGACGTAATCGAGGACGATGCCGTCGCATGGATCGGCCTCCCCCGCCGCCGCGCGGTCCAGGGCGGCAAGGACCGCGTCGCGCTTGTAGAGGGCCGGTTGGTGCGCGGGGTGCGCCGGTCGCGATATGGGACGGACGCCGCCCATGAGGTCCAGGGCCGTCCCCTCGCGCGCGATGAGGGGCTGGCTGCGCATGGGGTACTCCTCGCCCAGTCGGACGTGGAGCGCGCCGCCGACGAGCGGGTTGTCGTGGATGTCGAGCCAGACCATCGGCTCGTCCGTCGGATTGGTGTGATCGTGCCAGCCCCAGCTTGGCGTCGTCACGTAGTCGCCGGCCTCGAGGTAGACAGCCTCGCCGTCCACGGTCGTGTAGGCTCCCCTGCCCTGCACAATAAAGCGCGTCGCGGCGAACATGTGGCGATGGGCCGCGGCGACCTCGCCCGGCTTCACGAGCTGGACGGACATTTGGATGGTCGGACTCGTGCCGTCGAGCCCCTTGGTCACGAGCTGGACCGTGCGCCGCCCCGTGTATTCGAGGTCGATCAGCTCGCCTGCCCGCATGAGGCTCGCGTAGATGTGGTCCCACTTCCAGAGCTGGGCGCGCTCGCCGGGCGCAAGCTTCGCGCGCGCGACGCCGCGCCAGTGTCCCCGGAGCCCCTGCTCGGCCAGCTCCCGGTCGAACGCCTCGATGATCGCCTCGGTTGCCTCCGGGCCCGCCGCCATCTCGACCTCCCTCAGTGGTGGTGTGCGCCCAAGCATAGCGCCGAGGCGCGGCGGCGTCTATGACCGTAGCCGCCCGTTCGCCCTGAGCCCCGGCTCCGCTCGCCCTGAGCCTGTCGACGGGCGCTCGGGGCAGGCTCCTCGAAGGGCCCGCCCGCGCGTCCTGCGCCTCGGCGAAAATACGCGGCGCAGGGCCGAGCCCGCGAGGCCGGCCGATCGAAGGAGCGTTCGCCATGCCAAAGGTCCTCGTCAGCGGGGTCGATCTCAACTACGAGGAGGTGGGAGAGGGCGCCCCCTTCATCTACATCGCCGCCACGCGGTTCGACAGCGCCAAAGCGTGGGTCGCGCCCATGCGGGAGCGCGCGACCGGCTTTCGGGTGATCCTGCCAGACCCACGGGGCATGGCGGGCAGCGCCCACGTCTCCTCTATTCGGCCGTCGGACTGGATCGACGATCTCGCCGGCCTCCTCGACGCTCTGAGCATTTCGTCCGTTCATCTGGCCGCGGAGACGCTGGGCACGCGGATCGCCACCCGTTTCGCGGCAGACCATCCGGATCGCGTGGCGACCCTGATTCTCAATGCCCCGATCGCCTACAGCTCGCCGTCCGGCGACGCCCAACGGGCGGCGGCGCTTTCCGAGCAGCGGAAGCGCGACCTCGAGTACCACCACGGCAGCGACTGGGAGGCAGTCAACGCCTTCTACCTCGGCCTCCACGCGCAGCCGGCCTTCCACGAGTACTTCGACCTGCGGGCCGTCGCCGACCGCGTGCCGGCGCCGGTCCTGGTGATGCGGGGCGACGTCGACGATCCCGTCCACCCCATCGGCCACGCCGTCGAGCTGCACGCGCGCTTCCCGCGCTCGTGGCTCGCCATCTTTCCGAACACGGAGTTCAACGCCATCCGCGGTCGGCCGGAGCAGGCGTGGTCGACCATCCGCGAGTTCATCGCTGCGTCGGGGGGAGGGTCAGGGCGGGGGTGATTCCCCCACCCCCGCTGGCGCAGGGGAGGGAGTTGCCGCTTTCCCTCTCCCCCGCGACGGGGGAGAGGGTGAGGGTGAGGGGGTGAGCTCCCCCACCCCCGCTGCCGCGGGGGAGGGAGAGTCCGCACCGTGGTACTATGCGACGCGCCACGAGTGAGGTGATGGGGATGAAGCTGGGTTTGGCGCTCGCGCTCAGCGTGGGCCTGGTCCTGGGCATGTTCGCCTTCAGCGCATGGGCGTGGGTGCTCCTCCCATCGGATGCCTGGCTTCCGGTCCACTGGGGCCCGAGCGGTCAGCCGGACCGCTACGGCGGCAAAGGCGAGGCGCTCCTCGTGACGCCGGCCATGGCCGCCGTCGTGACGGCCATCCTGGCGCTGCTTCCCCGCGTCGAGCCCCGGCGGGCAAACCTCATCGCGTCGTCGGGCGCGTATGCCGTCATCTGGATCGCCGTCGTCGCCTTCCTGGCCGCCGTCCACGTCTTCCTCGTCCTCACCAGCGTCGGCGTGGCGATCAGCGTGTACGCGGCGCTGCCCGTCGCGGTGGGCGCCCTCTTCATCGTCATCGGCGCCCAGCTCGGCAAGACGCGGAGCAACTTCTTCATGGGCGTTCGCACGCCGTGGACGCTCTCGAGCGAGCTGTCCTGGGCACGCACGCACCGCGTCGGCGGGCGCGCCTTCATCGTCCTCGGGCTGCTGTTCCTGCTGGCCGGGGCGACGAACGACCCACGGCTCCTGTTCGCCGTCGTGGTCGGCTTGCCGATTATGATCATCGGGCTCGTCGCGTATTCGTACGTGGTCTGGCGGAGCGACCCGGGCAGGACGGGCGCGTCGTCCGCCGGCTGACAGCCCGCCCCAAAAGGAGTGACGCGATGCTGGCCCGCATGGTCCGACACGAGCGTTCCGCCCTCCCACCGCGCCGGGCGCACCGACTCGCCACGATCGGCGCCCTTGCCCTCGCGGTGCTGGTCGGGTGCGCGCCCACGCCCGCCGGCGGGCCGCGCCCAGCGGGCCGGTCGAGCGTCGACCGACCGGCGACGACGCTGGACATCGCGGTCCGCTACGAGCCCGAGAGCCTCGCATCCGTCCCCTTGCGGGACACCGGCTCGGGCGTCAGCTCAACGACGCGACTCTTCAACGCCCAGCTCGATATGCAGGACGGCAAGAGCGAGCCGCGGCCGTACCTGGCGGAGGCGCTGCCACAGCTCAACACCGATTCGTGGCGGGTTTTCCCCGACGGGCGGATGGAGACGACCTACCACCTGCGTCAGGGCTTGACCTGGCAGGATGGCGCGCCCCTCTCGGCGGACGACTTCGCCTTCGCGTGGGCCGTGTACTCGACGCCGGCGTTCGGGCTGGCGGATTCCCCACCGCTCAAGCAGATGGAGGGGGTGGATGCTCCCGACCCGCGCACGGTGATCATCCGCTGGCGCGAGACGTACCCGGATGCCGGCGCGCTCGCGATGAACTTCCAGGCACTCCCGAAGCATCTGCTGGAGGAGCCTTTCGGGCGGATGGACGCGGAAGCCTTTGTCGCCCAGTCCTTCTGGACGACGGACTACGTCGGGCTGGGGCCCTATCGCATCCAGCGCTGGGAGCCTGGCGCGCTGCTGGTGGGCACCGCGTTCGAGGGACACGTCCTCGGTCGGCCCAAGATCGAGCGCGTCATCGTGCACTTCTTCGCCGATGAGAACGTGGCCTTCACCAACCTGTTGTCGGGCGAGGTCGAGTATGCGACGGGGCGCGCCCTCCGCTTCGAGCACGGCACGACCCTCCAAAAAGACTGGGGCGACGGCGCCCGGGGAACCGTGCTCTTCACGCCCGACACCTCGCGGTTCATGGCGGCGCAGTTCCGGCCGGACCTCGTCTCCCCGCGCGACCTCCTCGACCCGCGCGTGCGGAGGGCGCTCGTCTCGTCCATCGATCGCGACGCCCTCAATGAGGCGATGTTCGAGGGCCATGGCGACATGTCAGACATCTTCCTGACCCGGTACAGCCGATACGAGCGCGTGCCGGACATGGACGCGACCATCGCGCGCGCGCAGCAGACGATCGCCCACTATCCCTACGACGAGCGCAAGACGGCCGGGTACATGTCGGACGCGGGGTATACGCGGAACCGCGACGGAGCGTTCGTGAACGCGGGCGGCGAGCGCTTCAGCATGGAGGTCTGGAACCACGCGTCGCCCCAGTATGGAAAGGAGCTGGCCGTCATCGTCGACACCTGGAACAAGGTTGGCTTCGACGCCCGGCCCAACGTGCTGCCGGCGGCCGCTCTTCGCGACGGGAAGCTGCGAAGCAGCTTCCCCGCCCTGTACATCGCGTCGTCGTCGCGGCTGGAGAGCTTCACGCAGGCCGCGATTCCCACCGACGCGAACCGATGGAGCGGCTCGAACCGCGGCTCGTGGGTGAACCCCGCGTACGAGGAGCTGTGGACCGCGTTCAACTCGACCCTCGATCCTGACCAGCGCCGCGAGCAGATCATCGGGATGCTGCGGCTCCTGAACGACGAGCTGCCGGCCTGGGTGCTGTACTACAACCCGAGCGTGGCCGCGTTTCAATCGGTTTTGAAAGGCCCGGACAACGCGAGCCTGAACACGGACGTATGGAACATCTATGACTGGGAGATGCGTTAGGAAAAGGCTGGGGATTGGGGGTCCCCCCTCCCCGACCCTCCCCCGTCGACGGGGAAATTGAAGGAGGAAACCGATGAGCGCACCCCTGGACCTCTCGCTTTTCATGGCGCGGACGCCGCTGACGAGCGCCCTCTACGATGGAACCGTTCAGCCTAAGGGGGTACGCCTGTCGGTCGCGAACGACTTCAGCGACGGTCTCGACAACACCGGCGAGCGACACCGGCAGATCCTCGCGGGCCAGCTCATGGGAGGCGAATGCTCGACGTCCTCGTTCCTCCTCGCCCGCACGCGGGGCGTGCCGCTGGTCGCGCTCCCCGTGTTTCTCGCGCGGAGCTTCCCTCACCGGCAGATCCACTGCTACGTCGACGCGCCCATCAGGTCGCCATCGGACCTGAATGGGAAGCGGGTGACGGTCCACCGGTGGAACTCCACGTCGCCCACGTGGACCAAGGGCCTCCTGGAGAATGAGTACGGCGTGGACCTGCGCAGCGTGCACTGGTACACCGCGGAGCCCGACCCCGAGGGCGAGGGGGCGCCACCCGACTTCGACATCCAGCGCGTGCCCGAGCCCGCGTCGCGCGAGAAGGCGGTCGAGATGCTCCAGCGCGGCGAGATCGACGCGGGGCTCGACCCGTACGTGCAGCCCGGCCCCACCGTTCGAAAGGTCCTTGGCGACCGGTGGCAGGAGGAGGCGGCCAGCTTTTTCCACCGAACGAACGTGTACCCGATGAGCCATACCTTCGTGATCCGGCAGGAAGTCCTCGACGAGCATCCGTGGCTCGCCGAGAGCCTGCTGGAGGCGTTCCGCGCGTCGCGAAAAGAGGCGCCGCGCTACATGACGGAGCAGCAGCGCGCCCACGAGGCGTGGCTCGAGGACGTGATCGGCGGCGATCCCCACGAGTACCGGCTGGGCCCGGTCGAGCAGAAGACGCTCACGGAGCTGGTGCGCTACCAGTTCCAGCAGGGGCTGCGCACCGAGCCGATCGATCCGCTCGCCCAGTTCGCCCTCGACGGCGGCTGATTTCGCTTCATCCGCCCCGCAGGCGGGCGAGGATCCTTCCTCCCTGTCGGTGGGAAAGCCGGGAAAGGGGGCTCAGGGCACCCAACGGCCCGGCCTGTCATCCCGCGGGCGCCCAACAGCCGGCCTGTCATCCCGAGGGCGCCCAAAAGCCGGCCTGTCATCCCGAGGGCAAAGCCCGAGGGATCTCTCCCGCGCGAGATGCCTCGCTGCGCTCGGCATGACCGGGGCGGCGTCGCCTCGCTGCGCTCGGCATGACCGGGGCGGCGGCGCCTCGCTGCGCTCGGCATGACCGGGGCGGCGGCGCTGCGCTCGGCACGACCAGCGGCCGGCCTGTCGTCCCGATGGCACCCAAAAGCCGGCCTGTCATCCCGCGGGCGCCCAACGGCCGGTCTGTCATCCCGAGGGCAAAGCCCGAGGGATCTCTCCCGCGCGAGATGCCTCGCTGCGCTCGGCATGAC